>NZ_JBEXQA010000005.1:160562-223415 GCF_040612395.1 Streptomyces sp. NPDC006430 | reverse complement strand
TGAGGCCGTCGTCGAGGCACCCGCTGCTGCTGCCGTTCCGGTTGCGGAGGAGGCTGCTGCTCCGGCGCCGCGTGCTCGTCGTCGTGCGACGCGCGCCGTGGCCGCTCCGGCCGCCGAGACCACCCCCGCCGCCGAGGCCGTCGTGGAGGCCGCTCCGACCGCTGCGGTTGAGGCCCCGGCCGCCGAGGAGCCCGCTGCTCCGGCGCCGCGTGCTCGTCGTCGTGCGACGCGTGCCGTGGCTGCTCCGGAGGCTCCGGCCGCAGAGGCCGTAGTCGAGGAGGCCCCCAAGGCCACCGTCACCGTCGCCGACGCCGTGGACTCCCCGAAGCGCGGTGGCCGCCGCCGCGCCACCCGGTCCGCCGCCCCGGCCGCCCCGGCTGCCCCGGCCGCCGCCCCCGCGCAGCCCGCTGCCGAGGAGCCCGCCGCCCCGGCCCGTGGCCGCCGCGCCGCGCGCCCCGCCGTGGCCGTGTTCCAGGCTCCGGTCTTCACCGAGCCGATGTTCCAGACCCCGGAGACCGCTGCCATGGCCGCCGCTGCCGCTGCCGCTGCCGCGGCGGTCGAGGCCGAAGAGGTCGAGGAGGAGGAGACCGAGGTCGAGGCCGTGCAGGCCCCCGCCCCGCAGCCGGCCGGCCGTCGCCGCCGCCGTGGCCGCGGTGCGGTCGAGACCACCCCGGTCGCCGAGTCCGCTCCGGTGTCCCTGGCCGACATCGAGCTCGTGGAGGAGGAGGCCGAGGCCGCCGAGCTCGACGAAGAGGCTGCCGAGTTCGAAGAGGGCGACGAAACGGGCGAGCGCCCGTCCCGCCGTCGCCGTCGTGGTGGCCGCCGTCGTCGCCGTGGCGAGTCCGCCGACCTGGACGAGTCCGCGGAGGACGAGGCCGAGGCCGAGGCCGCCGAGCAGGAGGCCGCCGAGCTCGACGAGGAAGAGGAAGAGGCCGAGGAGGCCGGTGCCCTGGGCTCCAGCTCCAGCCGTCGTCGTCGCCGTCGTCGTCGCCGCAGTGGTGACACCGGTGTCGAGGGCGATTCGGGCGACGAGGACGGCGTGCGCACCGTCGTCAAGGTCCGTGAGCCGCGCCCGGCGCGCGAGAAGGCCGAACCGTCCGACGAGGTGCAGTCCATCAAGGGCTCGACCCGTCTGGAGGCGAAGAAGCAGCGTCGCCGCGAAGGCCGCGAGCAGGGCCGTCGCCGCGTCCCGATCATCACCGAGGCCGAGTTCCTCGCCCGCCGTGAGGCCGTCGAGCGCGTGATGGTCGTCCGCCAGAGCGGCGAGCGCACCCAAATCGGCGTCCTTGAGGACAACGTGCTCGTCGAGCACTACGTCAACAAGGAAGAAGCCACCTCGTACGTCGGCAACGTCTACCTGGGCAAGGTCCAGAACGTGCTGCCGTCGATGGAGGCCGCCTTCATCGACATCGGCAAGGGCCGCAACGCGGTCCTGTACGCCGGCGAGGTCAACTTCGAGGCGCTCGGCATGGCCAACGGGCCGCGCCGCATCGAGTCCGCCCTCAAGTCCGGCCAGTCGGTCCTGGTGCAGGTCACCAAGGACCCGATCGGCCACAAGGGCGCCCGCCTGACCAGCCAGGTCTCGCTGCCCGGCCGCTACCTGGTCTACGTGCCCGAGGGCTCGATGACCGGTATCAGCCGCAAGCTGCCCGACACCGAGCGCGCGCGTCTGAAGACCATCCTCAAGAAGATCGTCCCCGAGGACGCGGGCGTCATCGTGCGCACCGCCGCCGAGGGTGCGAGCGAGGACGAGCTGCGCCGCGACGTCGAGCGTCTGCAGGCCCAGTGGGAGGACATCCAGAAGAAGTCGAAGCAGATCTCGACCTCTTCGCCGAGCCTGCTGTACGGCGAGCCGGACATGACCGTCCGCGTCGTGCGCGACATCTTCAACGAGGACTTCTCGAAGGTCATCGTCAGCGGTGACACCGCCTGGGAGACCATCCACGGCTATGTCTCGCACGTGGCCCCGGACCTGGCCGACCGGCTCTCGCGCTGGACCTCCGAGGTCGACGTCTTCGCGACGTACCGCATCGACGAGCAGCTCGCCAAGGCGCTCGACCGCAAGGTGTGGCTGCCCTCGGGCGGCTCCCTCGTGATCGACAAGACCGAAGCGATGATCGTCATCGACGTCAACACCGGCAAGTTCACCGGTCAGGGCGGCAACCTCGAGGAGACCGTCACCAGGAACAACCTGGAGGCGGCCGAAGAGATCGTGCGCCAGCTGCGGCTGCGCGACCTCGGCGGCATCGTCGTCATCGACTTCATCGACATGGTCCTGGAGTCGAACCGCGACCTGGTCCTGCGGCGGATGCTGGAGTGCCTGGGCCGCGACCGTACGAAGCACCAGGTCGCCGAGGTGACCTCGCTGGGCCTGGTCCAGATGACCCGCAAGCGGGTGGGTCAGGGTCTGCTGGAGTCCTTCTCCGAGACCTGTGTCCACTGCAACGGGCGCGGTGTGATCGTGCACATGGAGACGCCGACCGCGGTCGGTGGCGGTGGCAACGGCGGCAAGCGCGCGAAGCGCCGCGGCGGCCGTGGCCACGAGCACGAGATCGAGGGCGTCGAGGTCGTCGAGGCCATCGAGGGCGAGCCGCTGGAGGCGGAGACCGAGGCCGAGGTGGCCGCCGAGCTCGCCGCGCCGGTGGCGCTGCCCGAGCCGGCGTTCGTCGCGGACGAGGAGCTCTACAGCAGCCCGGCCGAGGCGGAGGCCGCGGCCGGCCTGAGCGGTCGCCGCAACCGGCGCCGTGCCACCCGCAAGGCGACCGCTCCGGCGGGTGCCCCGCGGGGTGCGGCTGCCCAGGCCCCGGCCCCGGCTCCGGCGGCGGAGCCCGTCATCGAGCCGGTGGCCGAGCCCGTCGCGCCGGTGGTCGTGGACGAGCCGGTGACCGAGCCGGCCGAAACGGTCCTGGAGCCGGCCGCCGAGGCCGTCGTCGAGGTCGCTGAGACCGTCGAGGCCGCTCCCAAGGGCCGCACGCGTCGGCGTGCCACCCGCAAGGCCACGGCCCCGGTCGCCGAGGCGGCCCCGGAGCCCGAGCCCGAGCCGGTCGTGGAGGCCGCGCCCGAGCCGGTCGTCGAGCCCGAGCCGGAGCCCGTCGTGGAGGCCGCGCCCGAGCCCGAGCCGGTCATCGAGCAGGCCCCGGTGGAGGAGGCCGCGCCGGCCCGTCCGCGTCGGCGTGCCACCCGTAAGGCCACCGCACCCGCCGGTTCCCCGGCAGGCGCGGCGGAGGCTGCCGTCCTGGTCGTCGAGACCCCCGCCGCCGAGCCCGAGCCCGAGGCCGCCCCGGCCCCGGCCGAGGCTGCGGAGGCCGAGAAGGCCGAGGAGGTCGCTCCGGCGGCCAAGAAGACGGCCCGCAAGGCGGCGGCCAAGAAGGCCCCGGCGAAGAAGGCAACCGCCGCCAAGAAGGCGACGGCCGCCAAGAAGACCGTCGCGAAGAAGGTGACGGCCAAGAAGACCGCGACGAAGCGGACGACGAAGAAGACCGCGGCGGCGGAGCAGCAGACGCCGCCGTCCGTCTCGGCTCCGACCGAAGGCTGATCGGGGACCGCAGACCGTACGGCCCTGCTTCACCCGGCCCCGCCCGGCACCGAACCCTCGGTGCCGGGCGGGGCCTTTTTGTCAGGACGTGATCAATCCGTTAAGTCTCAAGATCATCTGATGTCGGACATCGGCCCTTGTATGCGCCGCTTGAGTACGCGACATTTGACGGACGCTTTACGCGGCTTGTCACGGGTGGGGACCTCTGACGAGCGGGGGGATTTGTTCTCGAACACTTAGACCATGTTCGTGGGCTCTGCGCTGCACATCTTCACGTTCCGTCTTTCTCACGTTTTTCCGGGCGCCGCTCAGCGCCTCACAGAGAACTGACGAAGACGGAAACCACATGAGCAGAACCACATTCGCGCCGCGCGGCGCGGTCAGACGGCATGCGCTCAGGGGGTCGGTGGTGCTGTCCGCCGCCGCCCTGGCCTTGGCCCTCACGGCAGGATCGGCCCCCCTCGCGAGCCAGGCCGCGGCAGCCACCGGCTGCGCCGGGGCCGAAGCGGACTTCAACGGCGACGGCATCCGGGACACCGCGATCGCCGATCCGGAGGCGACCGTCAACGGGGCCTCCAAGGCCGGAGTCGTGCACATCGTGTACGGCGGCGGCAAGGGAGTCCTGGAGCTGACCCAGGAGGCCGCCAAGTCCGGCGGGTCCGAAGCGGGCGACACGTTCGGCTACTCCCTGGCCGTGTACGACGCCGACCTCGACGGCTGCGCCGATCTGGCGATCGGCATCCCGTACGAGGACGTCGGTGGCCACACCGACGCAGGTCGAGCCGTCGTCGTCTACGGTTCGCCGGCCGGCCTGGCCGCCGGCAAGGCGAGCATCCAATACGTTCAGGGGGCGGCCCCGCTGTCGGGCGCCGCCGAGGCCGACGACTGGATGGGCTACTCCCTCGCCGCCGGAACATCTTCGACGGGCGTGCCGTTCCTCGCCATTGGAGCCCCCGGTGAGGACCTCGGCACCACGCCCGACGCGGGCAGCGTGATCTACGCCTCAGGATCCCCGACCCTGAGCATCGGCATCATCACCCAGGACACCGCGACGGCCGGAGCGGTCCCGGACACCGTTGAGCCGTACGACCGGTTCGGCACGGCCATCGCGGCCACCCCTACCCACCTCGCCATCAGCGCGCCCGGCGAGGCCCAGGACACCATCGTGGACGCTGGGTCGGTGACGACGTTCAGCCACACGTTGGTCTCCGGTGTGCCCACGCCGCTGAACGTGATTCACCAGGACGCCCCGAACGTGTTCGGCGCCTGTGAGGCGGGCGACGGGTTCGGGACGTCGATCACTGCAGTGCCCTACCGGGCGGAGGGCGCCACGAGCACCACCGAGTCGCTCCTCGCCGTCGGTATCCCGGGCGAGGACCTCTCCACCGGCGCCGACGCGGGCGCCGTCCAGGTGTTCAAGCTCAACGCGGCCGGTGCGTACACGGAGCTCGCCTGGATCGATCAGAACGTCACCGACGTCGGTGGCGCGGCCGAACCCGGCGACCACTTCGGCCAGCGCGTCGCTGCCTTCAACACCGCCCCCACCAGCACGAGCACGGCGGCCAACGTCCGTCTCGCTGTGGGCGTTCCCGGTGAAGATGCTGCCAACGGCGTCGTCGACCGCGGAATCGTGCAGATGTTCCCGATGGTCGGAGCACCTGGCGCGTCCGACAAGATCCTGGAGCCGGGCTCCGAGATCCCGACCCCGATGGCCCCGCGCGAGTACGCCGGGATGAGCATCGGAGGCGGCACAGCCGGCCTCTACATCGGCATGCCGTACGGTCCGATCGAGGGCCGGGCGGTCTACCTGTTCCCGTGGACGATCAGCGGCACGGGCGGTGCGCCCATCGAGACCTTCAAGCCCGGACAGGGTGGCATCCCCGCCGAAGCCAAGACCTTCGGAGCGGTGGTCCGATGAAGGACGAGACGTACGACAAGATGCACGGTGACCTGCGTCGTACGGTGCTGCGACGCGCCTCGATCGCCGCAGTGACCGCCGGAGCCGTCATGGCCACCACGCTCGGCCTGGACCTGTGGGGCGGGACCGGCGCGGCCCGCTCCCCGGAGTCCGTAGCCGTCGGCACACCCGTCCAGACCGAGGCCGAGGCGCTTACCGCCGCCCGCACCAGCGGCAAGCAGGTCGAGGTCCTCGGCCTGCGCACCGAGCAGCGCGAGATCTTCGCCGCACCGGACGGCACGTACACGGCCCGCGAATACACCGAACCGGTACACGCCGTACAGAACGGCAAATGGGTCGACATCGACAAGACGCTGGTCAAGCGGGCGGACGGCAGCGTCGGCCCGAAGGCCGCCACCGTCGGCCTGACCTTCTCCGACGGGGCGGCGGGCAAGCCATTCGTCACGATGCGCCGTGGCACCCGTGAAATGGCGCTGACCTGGCCCTACGGCAAGCTCGCCGCGCCGGTGCTCGACGGCGACACGGCCACCTACCCCGACGCCCTGCCGGGCGTCGACCTCAAGGTGCGCGCCGAAGCGAACGGTTTCGGTCACCTGCTCGTCGTCAAGACCCCCCAGGCCGCGGCCGATCCCCGGCTCCAGCGACTGGACCTCGGCCTGAAGGCCAAGGGGCTGACGTACAAGAAGGACGTGAACGGCGCGGTCACCGCCGTGGACAGCGCGGTCGGCGGGACGGTCTTCCAGTCCGGTGCACCGAGCATGTGGGACTCGGCCGCCTCGCAGGAGGCCGCCGCCCGCGCCAAGGGCCCCAAGGCCGTCACCCAGTCGCTGTCCGCGGCCCGGGCCGACGCGCCCACCGGGAAGGACGCGGCTGCCGCACTCGCCCCCGCCCTGGCGGGCCCGGGCGGCGGCGGGAAGGCCGCGCCCCTCGGAGTCGAGGTGTCGGCGGACAAGCTGACCCTGGTCCCCGACCAGAAGCTGCTGCGCGACGGTGCCACCGTCTTCCCCGTGGTCATCGACCCGATCCAGAAGACCGCCGACCGCTCCGGCTGGACCGGCGTGATGTCGGGCAAGCCCTCGGTGGGCGAGTGGCAGTACTCCGGCAGCGCCGGCGTCGGCAAGTGCCCGACGGACTACAGTGCCGCGTCCTGCGCCGGCGTCGGCACCCGCCGCGTCGCCTTCCAGATCCCGCTGTCCTTCTACAAGGGAAAGCAGATCCTCGGCGCCACCTTCAGTGCCCGCGTCCAGCACGTGTACTGGGCCGACGCCCGTGCCGAACCCATCCAGCTCCAGCGGATCGGGGGCAGCACCGCCCACATCGACAGCGGCAGCAACTGGTCCAACACCCAGAACGGCACGCTGACGACACTGGAGACGCTCAACGAGAAGATCCAGCCCACGAGCTGCGAGTCCCAGGCCAACATGCACTTCAAGTCGGGTGCCAGCGGCGGCCTGACCAACAGCGTGCGCACGGCGGCCAACGAGGGCTGGCCCTCGATGCTCTTCAACCTCCGGGCCCAGGACGAGTCGAGCTTCGGCGGCTGGAAGCGGGTGTGCGGCAACGCGTACCTGAGCATCAGCTACAACACGCTGCCGGGTGTCATCAACGCCGGTGCCATGTCGTCCAACCCCGGCGGCGCCTGTGTCACCGGATCGGGTCGCCCCTACACCGACGTGCCGCCGACGCTCCGCGCTATCGCGAACGACGAGGACTCGGGCGAGCAGGTCAAGGTCCGGTTCAAGGTCGAATGGAAGGACGCGGCCGGTGCGGCCAAGTCCTACGAGCAGGACACGGACTACAAGGCGCCGACTTCCTCGACCCCGTTCGAGCACACGGTGCAGTCCGTCATCCCGGAGAACACCGTGATCTCCTGGAGCGTCGTCACCCATGACGGGGACGGCTGGGGTCCGTGGAGCGCCAAGTGCGAGTTCATGTACGACAAGTCCTTCCCGGGCAAGCCGAACGTCCTTTCAGCGCAGTACCCGGCCACGAAGGAGTACCACGACGGCGTCGGAGCCCCCGGCACGTTCGCCTTCTCGCCCAACCCGAACGATTCCGTGCCTGACACGGACGTCGTCAAGTACCGCTACTCCTTCGACGGTGAGCCCAACACGGAGATCGCCACTGCCACGGCGGGCGGCTCCGTATCGGTGAGCTGGACGCCCACGCGTCCCGGCCCGCACTGGGTCGACGTCACGGCGGTCGACAAGGCCGCGCACCCGAGCGCCGTCGCCCGGCACAGCTTCTACGTGGCCGCGGGGGCCTCCGCCGCCGCCCAGTGGAACCTCGCCGACGCGCCCGGCGGCAACGCGGCCGACGAGGAGACCGGCAAGTACCCGGCCGGCTTCGGCCCCGGCGTCACCTTCGGAGTCCCCGGACCGGGTGGTGCCATCGACTCGGCGGCCCACTTCGACGGCACCGGCGACAGCTGGGTCGATGCGGGCAGCACGGTGCTGGACACCCGGAAGGGCTTCAGCGTCAGTGCCTGGGTCCGCCCGTCGGACCTCACCCGTGACATGACGGTGGTCAGCCAGGACGGCACCGGCGAGCCGGGCTTCGTCCTCGGATACGACGCCAACGCCAAGACCTGGAAGTTCTCCGTCCCGGTCAGCGACGTGGACACGCTCGGCGAGTGGAAGGCCGTCTCCACCGGGGTCACCCCCGTCAAGGACGAGTGGGTGCTGCTGACCGGTCTCTACGACGGCACTGCGGGCAAGCTCCAGTTGTACGTCAACAAGGAGCTCAAGGGCGAAATGATCCGCCGCTCCACCTGGAAGTCGTACGGGCCGCTCCAGATCGGTCGCCACATCGACAAGGCCGGATACGAGGCCGCCTTCGCGGGTGATCTCGCAGAGGTCCGTGTCTTCAGCCGTCCGCTCCTCCCGGGGCAGATCGCCGAGATCACCACGGTCAAGCCGGACCGCAAGGGCTACTGGCAGCTCAACTCCGCACAGTCCGGGGTTTCCCCGAACCTGGTCACCGGCGGCCAGGGGCTGACGCTGGCGGGCAACGCCGCGCTCTACACCCCCGATCCGCTGGACCCGTTCCTGACCGCGCCCATGGTCGGAGCCGGCCAGCTGGTTCTGGACGGCAACGGGGACTACGCCTCGACGGCGAACGCCCCCGTGACCGGAGCCCAGAGCTTCACGCTCTCGGCGCGGGTCCAGATCAGTTCCCTCGACGCCACCGCCTCGCAGACGGTCTTCTCCCTGCCGGGGACGAACGCCAACCGTCTCCAGGTCCGTTACCAGGCCGCCACCAAGCGGTGGGAACTGGCCGTCGCCGGGACGGACACGGCAGGGGCGGCGGTGAAGACCTTCTCCGACGACCAGGCCCTGCCGGACACCAACCCCGTCGGCCAGCACCTGGCCGTCGTCTACGACGCCTTCGCCGGTCAGATCCGGCTCTACGTCAACGGCCAGTTGGCGGCCTCGGCGCGAGGTGTCGAGAACACCACGTGGGCCGCCACCGGCGGCCTCCAGATCGGCCGCTCGGCACTCGGCAACGCCGAGTACTTCGCCGGAGCCATCGACGAGGTCCGCGCGTACAACGGCGCCCTCGACTCCACGGCCGTGGTCCAGCTCGCCGGAACCGGAGAGCTGACCGACCGCTAGGCACTTTCTCGGACAGGTGTGCCCGCCCTGTGCAGGGCGGGCACACCTGTCCGCTCATGCAGTACCTTCCCGCCCCCTTTCTGTGGAGTGCACTGATGTCTCTACGCGGCCGATTGCTGAATCGGCGCATATCCCGACGGACACTGGGTTCCGTCGTCATCGGCCTGAGCCTGGCGCTGTCCGCCTCGTCCGTCCACGCCCTGGAAGCCGCCCCCGGCGGCACCAAGCGGCCCGGGGTCCAGAAGTTCGGCGACCCCGTCAAGGGGACGAAGGCCAAGGTCAAGGGCCGCCCGGCGAACGCCACGGCCAAGGCGGCCGTCAAGAAGTTGGACAAGCCCGTGTGGCCCGGCACGGGCAGCGCCGAGCTGGCCGTCCCCGCGGCCGGGGGCGCCCCCGCGGCCCAGGTGAAGGTGGGCGGCCTGCCCGTCACCGTCACCACCCCGAAGGACACCGCGGGCAAGGCCCCGGCCGCTTCCTTCAAGTCCGCGGCAGTCTCCGGCAGCAAGCAGCCCGGCAAGGTCCAGGTGGACGTCGTCGCCCCCGAACGGGCCGCGAAGCTCGGCGCGGGCGCGCTGCTGCGCGTCCAGCGGGCCGACCAGGCTGCCGACGGCGCCCAGGTCCGGGTCAACGTCGACTACTCGGCCTTCGCCGACGGCTTCGGCGGCAGCTACGGCTCCCGTCTGCGGTTCGTCGAACTCCCGGCTTGCGCCGCCATTGCCCAGCCGGGCAGCGCAGCCTGCCCCGAACTCCCCAAGCCGCTGAAGACGGTCAACAACCCGAACACGAAGACGGTCTCCGCGGACGTCACGGCTCCGGCGCGCCTGGCGGGCATGTCCACGATGGCGGCCGGCGATTCCGCGAGCGGCACCATGGTCGCCCTCGCGGCCGGTGACTCCTCCTCGCAGGGGAACTACGCGGCGACCCCGCTGGCCCCCTCCGCGAAGTGGAGCGTGGCCAACTCCTCGGGCGGCTTCTCCTGGTCCTATCCGCTGCGCACCCCGCCCACCCCGGGTGGCCTGGTGCCGACGGTCGGCCTGGGCTACTCCTCGCAGTCCGCGGACGGCCGCACCTCCGACACCAACAACCAGGGCTCCTGGCTCGGCGAGGGCTTCTCGTACGAACCCGGCTACGTCGAGCGCCACTACAAGCCCTGCGCGAAGGACGGCCAGAGTGCCTCCGCCGAGCAGTGCTGGGCCTTCGACAACGCCACCGTGATGCTGAACGGCACCTCCACCGAGCTGATCAAGGGTGACGCCGACGGCAAGTGGCGGTTCGCCGCCGACGACGGTTCGAAGGTCGAGCAGCTCACGGGCGCCGTCAACGGTGACAACGACGGTGAGCACTGGAAGATCACCACGACCGACGGCACCGAGTACTACTTCGGCAGGAACCGGCTGCCCGGCTGGGCCACCGGCAACGAGGAGACCTCCTCGGTCTGGACCACCCCGGTCTTCGGCAACAACGCGGGCGAGCCCTGCTACAACGCCACCTTCGCCAACGCGTCGTGCCAGCAGGCCTGGCGGTGGAACCTCGACTACGTCAAGGACCGCCAGGGCAACGTCATGTCGTACTTCTACGGCAAGGAGACCAACTCCTACGCCCTGAACGGCAAGACCGACGTCAACGGTACCCCGTACACGGCGAGCGGCTACCTCAAGCGCGTCGACTACGGCCAGCGCGAGGCCACCGTGTACTCGGCCAAGGCTCCGGCCCGCGTGGTGTTCACCACGCAGGAGCGCTGCCTGCCCACCGACACCTTCAAGTGCCTCCCGACCGACTTCAAGAAGGAGAACGCCGCCTACTGGCCGGACGTTCCGATGGACCGGTACTGCGCGGCGAACACCAAGTGCACCGCCACCCAGGTCGCCGCGTCTTTCTGGACCCGCCAGCGTCTGACCGGCGTCACCACGCAGATCCGCAAGGACGCCACGACCTACGAGGACGTGGAAGCCTGGACGTTCACCCACCAGTTCACCGACAACGGTGACCAGTCGAAGACCCTCTGGCTTTCCAAGATCGACCACGAGGGCCGCAGGGGCGGCACCGCCAAGGTCCCCTCGGTCGAACTCATGGGCACGCAGCTGGCGAACCGGGTGGACGGCCTGAACGAGTCCATCGCCCCGTTCTACCGCTTCCGCCTCTCCACCGTGCTCAGCGAGACCGGCGCGCAGCTCGACGTCAACTACGCCCCGACCGAGTGCACGAAGGACGCCCTGCCCAAGCCGGGCGAGTCCACCAAGCGCTGCTACCCGGTCGTCTGGTCCCCGCCGGGCTTCCTCGACCCGATCACCGACTGGTTCCACAAGTACGTCGTCTCGCAGGTCATCGAGACCGACCGCACCGGCGGCGCGCCGGACCAGGTCACCCAGTACGAGTACCAAGGGCCGGCGGCCTGGCGTAAGGCCGAGCCGGACGGCCTGACCGATGACAAGTACCTCACCTGGGGCGGCTGGCAGGGCTACGGCAAGGTCAAGGTGACCACCGGCGGCCGCACAGCGCAGCCGACCCGGATCGACTACACGTACCTCCAGGGCATGGACGGGGACAAGGACTCCGCCGGAGGCACCCGCTCCGTCCAGGTCACGGACTCCGAGGGCGGCACGTACACCGACCACAAGGAGTTCAGCGGCCACGAGCTGGAGGCCGCCACCTACGACGGCGACAAGCTCGTCTCCAAGGTCATCAAGACCCCGATGCGGCACTACACCGCGACGGACACCAATCCCTGGGGCACCAGCCACGCCTCGCTCACCAAGACCGTCAAGACCCGCGGTTACACGGTGACGGAGGGCGGCGACGGCCGCCGCGAGGCCGAGTCGAACGCGACCTACGACCTGACGAACGGGACCGGTCGCATCCTGGAGTCGGAGGACCTGGGCGACCTGTCGACCACGGCCGACGACACCTGCACCCGCACGTCCTACGCGGACAACGCGGCGGCCAACATCCTCTCCGTGACCTCGCGCGTCGAGTCCGTCTCGGTGAAGTGCGCCACGATTCCCGACCGCAAGACTCAGGTGATCTCGGACGAGCGCACCTCGTACGACGGCCTGGCCTTCGGCGTCGCCCCCACCGCGGGCAACGCGACCAAGACCGAGAGGATGACGTCCCACGACGGGACGACCGCGACCTACCAGGTCACCGGTACGACGACGTACGACGCCTTCGGTCGCCCGTCCTCCCAGATCGACGCCGTGGGCGCGGAGACCAAGACGGCGTACACCGACGTCAATGGCCTCATCTCCCAGGTCAAGGTCACCAACGCCCTCGGCCACGTCAACACGAGGGACTTCGATCCCGCCTGGGGCCTGTCCACCGGCCAGACCGACCCGAACGGCAAGCGCGGCGACCTCGCGTTCGACCCGCTCGGCCGGCTGGTCTCCGTCTGGCTCCCGGACCGCTCGAAGAGCGCGGGCCAGACGCCGAGCGTCAAGTACAGCTACAACTACCGGCTCGACAAGCCGGTCTCCGTGAAAACGGAAAAGATCGAGATCGACGGCTCCTACGGAGCCGAGTACGCCCTGTACGACAGCCTGCTGCGTCCGCGCCAGAAGCAGACGGAAGGCCCGTCCGGCACCCGCATGGTGGCGGACACCTTCTACACTCCGACCGGCAAGATCGCCAAGGTCAACGCCACGTACAACGCGGCGGGCGCGGCCTCCGACGAGCTGCTGATCGTCCGCAACGGCGACGTCGGCGCGCAGACCCTCTACGAGTACGACGGCCTGGGCCGCACCACCGCCCAGATCTCCGCCGTGGCGGGCGGTGAGCAGTGGCGGACCACGGTCGTCCACGGCGGCGACCGCACCCATGTGGACCCGCCGGTCGGCGGAACGCCCACGACCACGCTGACCGACGCGCAGGGCCGGACCACCGAGGTGCGCCACTACAAGGGCGCCTCCCCGGTCCCGAACGGTCCGGCCACGGGCTACGACACCACCAAGTACACGTACACGCCGACGGGCAAGCTCAAGCAGCTGACCGACCCGGCGAACAACGTGTGGACCTACAAGTACGACCAGCTCGACCGGCAGATCGAGGCGGTGGACCCGGACTCGGGCAAGCGCACGACCACCTACGACGAGGCCGACCGGCCGACGTCCGTCACGGACGCCCGTGGCAAGACGACCTCGACGGTCTACGACAAGCTCGACCGCGTCCTGACGACGTGGGACGGCCCCGCGAACACCGGGACCAAGCTCACCGAGCAGCGGTACGACAAGGCCGGCTGGCTGGGCTATGTGTGGGCCTCGCTGCGCTACGTCAACGCGACCGAGTACTTCGCCTCGATCACCCAGGCGATGGACGAGTTCTACCAGCCACTGAAGACGGCCTACACGGTTCCCGCCTCGTCGGGGGCGGGCCTGGCAGGCACCTATGTCTTCGCCTCCGCCTACAACCGTGACGGCACCAAGCAGAGCGACTCGCTCCCGGCCGCGGGCGGCCTCGACGCCGAGACCCTCGCCTACACCTACGACGACATCCAGCGCCTGAAGACCATGACGGGTGCGACCCCGTACGTCACCGACGCCATCTGGTCCGGCCGCACTCTCCTGCAGCAGCTGGAGCTGAACAACGGCGGCAAGAAGGTCTGGCAGACCTTCCAGTACGAGACCGGTACCGACCGGCTCCTGAACGAGAAGGTGGACGTCTACGGCTCCACCACGGGTCCGGTGAAGGAGTCGAGCTACTCCTACGACCAGATCGGCAACGTCCGGTCCATCGCCGACACCGCCGGCAGCGGCACGCCCGACCTGCAGTGCTTCGCGTACGACTACCAGGCCCGCATGACGGAGTCCTGGACCCCGTCGACCACCAAGGCCGCAGCCGGCGCGTCCGGCACGGTCGGCAGCCAGGTACCGGTCTCGGGCTCGGGTCCGGCGGCGTGCAACACGGCTCCCGGCGCTTCTGCGCTGGGCGGCCCGGCACCGTACTGGAACTCGTACACCTTCGACTCGGTCGGCAACCGCCTCACCGAGACGGCGCACGACACCGGCCTGACCGCCTCGAAGGACGTCAAGCGCACCTTCACGTACAAGGCGGGCAGCCACCAGGTCCAGAAGGTCGTGGAGAACACCCCGATCGGCGACCGCCAGTACACCTACGGCTACGACGCGGCCGGCAACACGACCACCCGCACGATCGGAGGCAACACCCAGACCCTGGAGTACGACGCCCTGGGCAACCCGGTCAAGAACAGTCAGCCGGACGACGTCACCACGCCGGGTAAAAACGAGGCCTCGGAAACGACGTTCCTCTACGGTCCCGACGGCGGCAGGGTCCAGCGCAAGGACGCCACTGGCACCACGGTGTACCTGCCGGGCATGGAGCTGCGGCTGGACGCGGGGACGACCACGGCGAAGGCGACGCGTTACTACGCCTTCGCGGGTCAGAGCATCGCGATCCGCACCCCGGACAAGAAGCTGTCGTTCCTGGCCTCCGACCACCACGGCACGGCCGAGCTCTCGATCGACGCCGCCACCGGTGCGATCACCCAGCGGCGCATGGACCCGTACGGCAACAGCCGGGGGACTCCGCAGGGCACCTGGAAGGGCGAGAAGGGATTCGTCGGCGGCACGATCGACGCGTCCACGGGTCTCACCACGATCGGCGCGCGCGAGTACGACTCGTTCCTCGGGAAGTTCATCACCCCGGATCCGGTCGTCGACACGAAGGACGCCCAGCAGCTGAACGCGTACGCGTACGCGCACAACCGCCCGGTCTCGGCGAGCGACCCGACCGGCCTGTACGACCCGGATGAGCGGAACTTCTGCAGGAACAACGACGCCTGCAAGAACGGCAAGTACATCGTCCAGACGGACGACGACGACCCGCCCCCGGTCACTGACGCCGAGAACGATCTGCGCAACGCAGAGGGTGAGCACAACCGCACCAAGGCGAAGATCAAGAACGCCGTCAAACAGATCACCAAGATCCTCATGGACGAGCTTGGTGTGACCGCGGCCCTTGACTGCTTCTCCAGCGGCGACCTGGGTGCATGCGGTGAAACGGCTCTCAACATCGCGAGCAGCTTTGCCGGCGGCATCGCCGGCAAGGTCCTCAAGAAATACGGGTGGCCGACCCAGTGGGAGAAGGCCGCGTCGCTCGTCAAGAAGTTGGGCGGGCTTGCGGTCGACCTGGTGTCAGGAGTCAAGGCCTGGTTCAAGACCTCGGAAAAGGTCGAGAAGGCCAAGGGCGCACTGGCGGCAGTCAAGGCCCGCCTCAAGGGATCCGGCGGCAGTTGTCCCATCCGAAAGCACAGCTTCCTGCCCGGCACCGAAGTGCTGCTTGACGATGGATCGACGAAGAAGATCGAGGACGTCGAGGTCGGAGATCGGATCACCACGACGAACCCGTCGACCGGTGAGACCGTGACGCGTGAGGTCGTCGGCACGATCGTCACTCGTGACGACAAGGACTTCGTCGACCTGACGATGGACACCGAATCGGGCGAAGTGGCACTCGTCTCTACCGTCACGCACCCGTTCTGGGTCGAGTCAGAACAGCGTTTCATCGACGCTGGTGACCTAAAGCCCGGGATGCGCCTGCGCACCCCGGCGGGCAACACGGTCGAGCTGTCGGGAATGCGATTCTTCAACGAGTTGCGCCAGACCCACGACCTCACCATTGAAGGCGTACACGCCTACTATGTGCTGGCCGGGGCGACTCCGGTGCTGGTGCACAACTGCGGTGAGGCATCCCTCGATGCACAGGCTGATGCGGGAGAAATTCGGGGGAGCGACTTTGCCGCCGAATATGAATCCCGGAGTGGTCATGTCTATCGGTCGGACAACAAAGAATCTGTCACGGCTCCGGATTATATGGCGGACGTGTTCGATGAGCTGGACCATCCGATGAATGGTGGATGCGCGGAGACGCAGTGCCTGAGCAAGGCATATGCCAGAGAAGGCGAGGCGGGAGTCCGAGGTGGGAACATGACCGTGGTGCATGTGAGCGATCAACCCAAGGGTGACCACGGTACACCTGCCGCCCCGTGCAAGGCGTGCCGACGAGTGATGGACAGTTTGGGGGTAAGTTACTAGTGAGCGGTGGACCTGCGGATTTCATCCCCCGATTGAATCCGACAACGGTTTCCGCCCTGCGCCTGGCTGGCTGGTATCCCGAGCGGAGAATCGATGTTTCCTCCGATATTCAGGCTCTGGAGATGCAGGGATACACCCCGAGTCCTGCGGCAATCGCGTTCCTTGAATCATTTCGGGGCTTGAAGATCGGGCCGGCCCGCGAGGAGGGTCCCAACTTCATCAACGGTGAACCGTTCTTCGTTGACGCCGTGGGTGTCGGCGGCCGACACATCGACGAATCCTTGGCGATCGGGTCGGCCATCGGAGGCTCGTGGTTTCCCGTTGGGTGGTGGCTCAGTTACTCGCATGTCTTCATGCGGCAGGACGGTGCTCTGGCCGCTTACGCGAACGGCCTGATCTGGAGTATCGGAAGCACGCCTTGCGAGGGCTTGGACCTCATGGTGAGTGCAGATCGGCCGTTGGTATGCGTTCATGCGCCCGCGGGGAAAAGGCCGTGGCCCAAGCAGTAGGGCTAACGCGGCACTGGCCCTCCGGTCGTCTCGGGCCCCGGTTTGACCTCTCAAACCGGGGCCCGTAACCTGGGTCGCTGGCGTGTCTATGTGCACGCCATCCACTGAGCACCTCACCTCCCGTACCGCCTCGCGGTGCGGGGGAGGCCGGCCTGCGGTTGACGCGGGGCCGGCTGGCTTCAGGGGTTTCCGATCGAGCGAGAGAGAGATCCGCGTGTACGCCATCGTGCGCAGCGGTGGTCGCCAGCACAAGGTTGCTGTTGGTGACATCGTTGAGGTTGACAAGATTTCCACTGCCAAGGTTGGCGACACGGTCGAGCTCTCGACCCTGCTCGTTGTCGACGGCGACGCCGTGACCAGCGACCCGTGGGTGCTGGCCGGGATCAAGGTCCAGGCCGAGGTCGTGGACCACCACAAGGGCGCCAAGATCGACATCCTGCGCTACAAGAACAAGACCGGCTACCGCCGTCGCCAGGGTCACCGCCAGCAGTACACGGCGATCAAGGTCACCGGTATCCCCGCGGCTGCGAAGTAAGAGGGACTGAGACATGGCACACAAGAAGGGCGCATCGTCCACCCGGAACGGGCGCGACTCCAATGCCCAGCGGCTCGGCGTGAAGCGCTTCGGCGGTCAGGTCGTTTCCGCTGGTGAGATCCTCGTCCGCCAGCGTGGCACCCACTTCCACCCGGGTTCGGGTGTCGGTCGTGGTGGCGACGACACGCTGTTCGCGCTGCAGGCCGGTGCCGTGCAGTTCGGCACGCACCGTGGCCGCAAGGTCGTGAACATCGTTCCGGCCGCCTGATCTTCTTGATCTAAGGCGTTCGTAACTTTCCGAGGGCGGATCTCAGCTCTTCCCGGCACAGCCGGGAAGAGAGGTCCGCCCTCGGCGCGTTTGCACGTACACACGTTTAATGGGCAGCAAGGCCTGCCCGGGACATTCCCGTATGTATCTGGAGGAACAACCATGACCACCTTCGTGGACCGCGTCGAGCTGCATGTCGCCGCGGGTAACGGGGGCCACGGCTGCGCCTCCGTTCACCGGGAGAAGTTCAAGCCGCTCGGCGGCCCCGACGGCGGCAACGGCGGCCGTGGCGGCGACGTGATCCTGGTGGTGGAGCAGGCGATCACCACCCTGCTGGACTACCACCACAGCCCGCACCGCAAGGCCACCAACGGCAAGCCCGGCGAGGGCGGCAACCGCTCCGGCAAGGACGGTCAGGACCTGGTCCTGCCGGTCCCGGACGGCACCGTCGTCCTCGACAAGGAGGGCAACGTCCTCGCCGACCTCGTCGGCCAGGGCACCACCTACGTCGCCGCCGAGGGCGGTCGCGGCGGCCTCGGCAACGCCGCGCTGTCCTCCGCCCGCCGCAAGGCCCCCGGCTTCGCGCTCCTCGGCGTCCCCGGCACCGCCGGCGACATCGTCCTGGAGCTCAAGACCGTCGCCGACGTGGCCCTCGTGGGCTTCCCGTCCGCCGGCAAGTCCTCGCTGATCTCGGTGCTCTCCGCGGCCAAGCCGAAGATCGCGGACTACCCCTTCACCACCCTGGTCCCGAACCTGGGCGTCGTGACGGCCGGTTCCACGGTCTACACCATCGCCGACGTGCCCGGTCTGATCCCTGGCGCCAGCCAGGGCAAGGGCCTCGGCCTGGAGTTCCTGCGGCACGTCGAGCGCTGCTCGGTGCTCGTGCACGTCCTGGACACCGCCACCCTGGAGTCCGACCGCGACCCCGTCTCCGACCTCGACGTCATCGAGGAGGAGCTCAAGCAGTACGGCGGCGGTCTGGAGACCCGGCCGCGGCTCGTCGTGCTCAACAAGGTCGACATCCCCGATGGCCAGGACCTCGCCGACATGATCCGCCCCGACCTGGAGGCGCGCGGCTACAAGGTCTTCGAGGTCTCCGCGGTCGCCCGCACGGGCCTCAAGGAGCTGTCCTACTTCCTCGCCGAGGTCGTCGCCAAGGCGCGCGCCCGCAAGCCGAAGCAGGAGGCGACCCGCATCGTCATCCGCCCGAAGGCCGTGGACGACGCCGGCTTCACGGTCACGTACGACGAGGTCGAGGACGTCTACAACGTGCGCGGCGAGAAGCCGGAGCGCTGGGTCCGCCAGACCGACTTCAACAACGACGAGGCCGTGGGCTACCTGGCCGACCGGCTCAACCGGCTCGGTGTCGAGGACGCGCTGATGAAGGCCGGTGCCCGTGCGGGCGACGGCGTCGCCATCGGTTCCGACGAGAACGCGGTCGTCTTCGACTGGGAGCCGACCATGATGGCCGGAGCCGAGATGCTGGGCCGCCGCGGTGAGGACCACCGCATGGAGGCCCCGCGCCCGGCCACCCAGCGCCGCAAGGAGAAGGAAGCCCGCCGCGGGGACGTGGCGCAGCAGGAGTACGACGAATTCCGGCCCTTCTGATCTGCTCTTTTTGCCGGACATGTGCTGCGGACGGTGGTGTTGAGGTGATGTTTACACGGGTCGCCTAGGATCCACGGGTGAGCAGCACCCATCCTCCCAGCGTTTCCGTCGTGGTGATCGCGTACAACGACGCCGTGCTCGTGGGCGAGGCCGTAACTTCGGCTCTCGCCCAGGGCCCGGTGGTCGCCGAGGTGATCGCCGTCAACGACGCCTCGACCGACGGCACCGCGAGGGTGCTGGACGAGCTGGCCGCATCCCATCCCCGTTTGAAGGTCGTGCACCGCACGGAGAACAGCGGCGGATGCGGTACTCCGCGCAACGACGGGATCGCGCTGGCGACCTCGCGGTACGTCCTCTTCCTCGACAGCGACGACGTCCTGCCCCCGGGGGCGGCCGACGCCCTGGTGCGCGCCGCCGAGGAGCACCGTGCGCCGGTGACCGTGGGCGCGTGCGTACGCCGGGAGCTGCCGCAGTACCACGACGTGCCCTGGATGCCCGGGCTGTACACCGGGGGCGATGTCATCGAGCGGCCCGCGGACCGGCCCGAGCTGGTCCGCGACACGCTGTGCGTCAACAAGCTGTACGACCGGTCCTTCCTGGAGAAGCACGCGATCCGCTTCCCCGACGGCCGGTTCGTCTACGAGGACTTCGTCTTCACCGCGCGGGTACTGGCCGCCGCGCCCCGCATCGCCGTCGTCGACGACCTCGTCTACGTCTGGCACGTGCGCCGCAGCGCCGCCCAGGTGTCGATCTCCCTGGACCGCAAGGACGTCGGCAACTGGCGCTCCCGGATCGAGGCCCACCGTGCGGCGTCCCGGATCATCGCCGAGTCCTCCCCGGAGCTGGGCCGCGCCTGCCAGGTGAAGTTCCTGGAGTACGACCTGCGCATGTACCTGCGCGAGCTCGGCAAGGACCCGGAGTACCAGGCCGCCTGGTGGACGCTGACCCGTGACTACCTCGCCGGGTTCGAGCGAGCCACCGTCGAGGCGGCCGGGGCGCACGCCCGCTGGATCGTCCGGGTGCTGCTGGCCACTCCGGCACCGCCCGCCGACGTGGAGCGGCTCACCCGCTTCGCCGCCGAACCGCCGCGGCTGCTGCCCCCGTACGCGACGGGCCCGGACGGGCTGCCCGTCTGGAGCGAGGCCCTTCCCGTCGTCCTGGACCGGTTGGCCGAGCTGCCGATCGCCGAACTGCCCGTCAGCATCGACGCCGAACCGGTGGGCGCAGGCGGCCTCCGGATCCGGGTGCGCGACCTGTACGGGCGACTCGCCGCGGCCGGACCGCGCACCGCCGGGCTGCGGTTCGTACCGCGTTCGGGCGGGGAGCCCGTCCTCGACGGGCCGGTGGAGCTGCGACCCGCCGCGGACGGCGACGGCTGGACCGCCGAACTGCCCTTCCACCTCACCCCCGTGGCATCCGCCGGACGCCGCCGGGGCCGCCGGGGGATGCAGTCGTGGGGCGTCCAGGTGGGTGTGGAGTTCGCCGACGGGAGCTCCCTGGTCACCTCGCCGCGCCCCCTCGACGCCCTGCTCCGCCGTCGCGCGCTGCCCAGCAGCAGGTACGGTGTTCTGCTGGCGCAGCCGTTCCGCACGGGCGGGGGATCACTGGCCCTGCGGCTCGCGCCGGGCGCCGAGGGAGCGCTGAGCCTCGTACGCAGCCGTCTCCACCGGGCCCGGGCAGGCCGCGGGGCGCAGTGAAGACAGCCGGCGATCGTCAGGATCGCCTGAGATTTCGGACAGTCCCCCAGACTCCGTCCGGGGGGACCCAGGGAGATACGCATGACTTTTCTGATCACTGGTGGCGCCGGCTACATCGGCTCCCACGTCGTCCGCGCGATGCTGGCCGCAGGTGAGAAGGTCGTCGTCTTCGACGACCTCTCCACGGGCAACGAGGCCCGCGTCCCGGAGGGCGTCCCGCTGGTGATCGGCTCGGTCCTGGACCGGCTGACCCTGGACGAGGCCTTCGCCCGGTACGAGATCACCGGCGTGGTGCACCTGGCGGGCAAGAAGCAGGTCGGCGAGTCCGTCGAGAAGCCGCTGTACTACTACCACGAGAACGTCGAGGGCCTGCAGGTCCTGCTGGGTGCCGTGGCCGCCGCGGGCGTCCGCAACTTCCTCTTCTCCTCCTCCGCCTCCGTGTACGGCATGCCCGACGTGGACCTCGTCACCGAGGAGACCCCGTGCGCGCCGCTGAGCCCGTACGGCGAGACCAAGCTGGCCGGCGAGTGGCTGGTCCGCGCCGCCGGCAAGGCGCACGGCATCTCCACCGCTTGCCTGCGCTACTTCAACGTGGCGGGCGCGGCCACCCCGGAGCTCGCGGACACCGGGGTCTTCAACCTGGTCCCGATGGTCTTCGAGCGCTTCGACAAGGGTGAGGGCGCCCGCATCTTCGGCGACGACTACCCGACGCCGGACGGTACCTGCATCCGCGACTACATCCACGTCGAGGACCTCGCCGAAGCCCACGTGGTGGCCGCCCGCAAGCTCGTCGAGTGGGGCGCCACGGGGGACTACAAGGACCTGACCGTCAACATCGGCCGCGGTGAGGGCGTCTCCGTACGGGAGATGGCGCAGCTGTTGAACGAGGGCACCGGTCACACCCACGAGCCCGTCGTCGTCCCGCGGCGCCCCGGTGACCCGGCGAAGGTGGTGGCCTCGGCCGACAAGATCGCCGCGGAGCTGGGCTGGAAGGCCAAGCACGACGTCCGCGAGATGATCACCTCGGCCTGGGCGGGCTGGGAGGCGAACCGCAAGGGCGCGCCGCAGCACGCCGAGCGCTGAGTCCGTACGCGTGAAGAAGCCGCCGCCCCCGGGACGTCCCGGGGGCGGCGGCTTCTTCACGCGCAGCGGCGGAGCGCAGCGGCGGAGCGGCGGTGCTCAGCGCTCCAGGAAACTGAACAACTCTTCCCAACGATCGGTGATCTCGGTGCTGGAGTAACGCTGCACGTTGCGGAAGGCGTTGTCGCCGAGCCGGTCGCGCAGTTCACGGTTTGACATCAGGGTGTCGAGGTGCCCGGCCAGCTCCATCGTGTTGCCCAGCCGGGCCAGCAGCCCGTCCTCGCCGTGCTTCACGATCTCCCGCACGCCCGGCGCGCAGTCGAACGCGGCTGCCGGCACGCCCGCGGCCATCGCCTCCAGCAGGGTGATCGGGAAGCCCTCGGCCCGTGAGGCCTGGGCGAACACCGAGGCACCGCGCAGGGCGCCCAGCACATCGTCCGTGCTGCCCATCCACTCCACGGAATCGTCCAGTCCGAGCGCCCGGGCGTGCGCCCGCAGCGCCGGCTCCTCCACGCCCGCACCGTAGATCCGCAGAACCCAGTCGGGGTGGTGCGGGGCGGCGTCCGCCCACGCGTCGAGCAGCAGGTCCACGCCCTTCTCGAAGGCGAGGCGGCCGACGCTGGCGACGACCTTCTCCGTGCGCGGGGCGGGGGAATCCGGCATGAACGGCAGCGGGTTCGGCATGCTGTCCACGTTCTCCATGCCGGCCCGGATCCACAGGTCCGCGTCCTCGGGGGTCAGCACCAGCAGCCGGTCCACCTCGGGGTAGTGGCGGCGGACCCGCTCGCCGCGGGTGGACTTCTGGCTGGCCTCGAACGACTCGTGGCTCATGCTGATGACGGTCAAGCCCTTGGTGTCGGCGAGCGCCACCCACTCCATCGCCCAGACCTGCGTGACGATCACGACGGCCCCGGGGCGGGCGGCGCGCAGCAGCGCGTTCAACTCCTCCGCCTTGGCCCGCATCTTCGCCCGCCGGGCCGCCTGGCGGCGTCGCTCGGGAGCGTTGAGCCGGCCCTTGACCCCGCGCAGGCGACGGGCCTTGGGCGGGTGGGCCTCGTACAGGGTGGTCGTCTCGTACGGCAGGTCCTGCGGCAGCTTCTGCCGGATCTCCTCGGCGACCGGGGCGATGCCCACGATGTGCACCCGGTGGCCGCGGTCGGTGAACAACCGGGCCATCTGGTGCGACCAGGTGGTCACGCCGCCGAGCTCGTCGACGCTGTTGGAGACGATGAAGATGTCACGGCCGCCAGGCTGCTCGGTGCCCGCTGCGGATCCGGCGGTCTGCTGGCTCACTTGCCGCTCCTGGTGAAGAACTTCTCGACGATCTGGCGGGCCGCGTCCCCGCGGTCGTACTCGCCGAACTCGGTGAGGAAACGCTGGCGCGCCTCCGCGTACTTGGCGTCCGCCTCGTCGAAGGCGGCGATGGCCTGGAGGAGTTCGTCGGCGGTGGCGACCACCGGGCCGGGAGCCTTCTCCTTCAGGTCGAAGTACGTGCCGCGGATGTCGGTCGCGTACTTCTCGTAGTCGTACGCGAAGAACAGCATCGGCCGGTCCAGGACCGAGTAGTCGAACATCACGGACGAGTAGTCGGTGATCAGCCCGTCGGCGAGCGCCAGCAGCGGGGTGACGTCGTGGTGCCGGGACACGTCGATGACCCGGCCCGCGACCGATGGCGGCAGCGAGACGCTGTTGAGGTAGTGGGTGCGCACCAGCAGCGTGAACCGGTCGCCGAGCCGCTCGGCGAACTCCTCCACGTCGAAGGGGAACTCGAAGCCCTCCACCGCGCCGTCCGCGTTCGCCCGGAACGTCGGCGCATACAGCAGCACCTTCTTGTCCGGGTCGATGCCGAGCTCGGTGGCGAGCGGTCCGCGCACCCGCTCCCCGCTCTGGGCCTCGGCACGGTGCGCTTCGACCAGGGCGTCGTTGCGCGGGTAGCCCGTGCGCAGCAGCACCTCGTCCCGCAGCCGGAAGCCCTTGGCGAGGGTGCGGGCGTCGTGCTCGGAGCGGATCAGGAAGTGGTCGAAGCGGTTGACGGCCGCCTGGAAGCGGTCCTGGCCGGCCTTGCCCTGCGCCTTGGTGCGGGGCTCGTGGAAGCCCATCCGCTTGAGCGCCGAGCCGTGCCAGGTCTGGATGTACGTGGTCCCCGGGCGCTTGGTCAACGCCAGCGGGAAGCCCTGGTTGTCGACCCAGAACTCGGCCTGCGCCAGTGCGCGCAGGTACGCCCAGCTCCAGCGCCGCACCAGGGTGGCTTCCTTGGGGAAGCCGGTGGGCTTACCGCCCGCGTACGACCAGATCGCCTCGAAGGGGACGCCCTGGCGGACCATCTCCTCGTAGATCGCCTTCGGGCTGTCGCTGTACTGCTTGCCCATGTGGCTCTCGAAGACGACCGTGCCCTTCTTGACCGGCAGCTTCGAGAAGACCTCGTGGTAGACCTTCACCTTCTGCTCACCCGAGCCGAGGTTGCGGCGGGCCCGCAGGGCCTTGCGCAGCCCCCGCTTGACCACGCCGGCGGCCTTGCCGTGCATCGCGTTGCTGATCAGCGTCTGGGTGCGGACGGCGGCTGCGCCCTCGGCGGTCAGGACGTAGGAGAGGTTGCCCTTCTTGGTCACCTCCGGCTCGAAGCGGTCGGAGACCAGCCGGGTCAGCCGCGGGCGCACGCGCAGGCGGGCCGCCGACTCCAGGTCGACGCCACCGACGGAGACGCGGGTGGTGATGCGGTCAGCGCCGGCCGTCAGCTTCAGGCGGACGTCCCAGACGGCGTCGATGATGCCGAGCGGTCGGACGGTGCTGCCGATGTCGGCCGTGGCGGTCCACTCGATCGTGTCACCGGCGTGGCGCACGGTTGTCGCCGGGAAGCTGAAGGACCGCACGCCGATCTGCCGGCGGGCCCGGAACTCCAGGGCCGCACTCAGTTCCGTTTCCGGGCTGATCCGGCCCAGCGGGTTCACGACGGCGCCCGAGAGGGTGACGGTGCCGCGCCCGTCGTCCGCGTACGAGGTCAGCCGGTTGCCCAGCGTGAGCGAGGTGAGCGGGGCGGTGTGGAAGCCCTGCTCGGTGACGTCCAGTATCCGGCGGGCCTCGACGTCGGCCGGATCGTCGATGTGCTCCGCGCACCAGTAGACGCGGCCGTCGCGCTCGGCGAGGGGTGAGGACAGTCGGCCCTTGTTGGTCATGGCGTCGGCGGCCGGGAGCAGGTTGTCCCAGTCCTCCTTGCCCAGCAGGTAGGCACAGATCGCCTGGAGGTAGGTGACGTTCTCGTACGCCGCCGGGTCGATGCCGGCCAGGTAGCCGTTGGCGAGCCGGGCGAACTCCTGGCGGTACGCGTCGCTCAGCAGGGGCAGGTCGCGCAGGTGCAGCACCAGGTCGTGCTTGAGGAACTTGGCGTCCTTCGCGGACTTGATGTCCGTGTGGCCCTTGGCGGCGAGCAGCTCGTCGACGCGGCGGTGGATCTCCATCCGGTGGACGAAGTTCGCGATCTCGTGGCGCCGGTTGCTGATCGACTTCGATGCCGCCTTCTCGACCACGTTCCAGTAGTAGACGTGGTTCGGGATCAGCGTGATGCGGCGGGCGGCGACGTACGCCTGCGCCGAGAACAGCAGGTCCTCGTAGTGGATGCCGACCGGGAACTCAAGGCCCTGCTCCAACAGGAACGCGCGCCGGTAGCACTTGTTCGTGGAGAGGGTGTCGTAGACCAGCAGGTCGGGGTCTTCGGTGATCGACTCCAGCGTGCGGGTGCGGGAGTAGATCCAGGGGTACCACTCGGTGGTCTTGCCCCACCGGTTGTCCAGGTGCACGCGGACGCACATGCCCGAGACCAGGTCGGAGCCCGTCCGTTCGGCGGCGGCCAGCATGTTCCGGCAGGCGTTTCGTTCCAGCACGTCGTCGCTGTCCAGGAACATGACGTACGTCCCGGTCGCCTGCTGGATACCGTGGTTGCGGGGCGCACCGCAGCCGCCGCTGTTCTCCGGCAGCTGGAATGCGCGCACCCTCCCCGGGTGGGCGGCTTCGAGCTCCTGCGCGACCGAGTACGACCGGTCCTTGCTGCAGTCGTCGACGATCACGACTTCGACCCCGTGCAGGGTCTGGTCCAAAACCGACTGGACGGCTGTCGGCAGACGCTCTGCGTCGTTGTAGACGATGACGACCACGGAGACGTCAGGCACGTGCACCTCGATCCCTTCGTTCCATTCCGCTTAACCCGTCAAAGCTACCGTGTGCCGCGCTCGACTCCGGCAGGCCGACCCCCGGCGTGCATACTTCTAAGGAAGAGGTGTGTGGCGGGTCCGGTCGCCGACAATCACCCGTTCGGACCCAGCAGGAAGTGTTCATGACGAAGCTGTCCGTAGTAGTTCCCTGCTACAACGAAGAAGCCGTGATCGACAGTTTCGACGTGGAGATCCGCAGGGTTCTGGACGCCCTGCCCGTCGAGTACGAGGTCTGCTACGTCGACGACGGCAGCCGCGACAGCACCCTCGCCAAGCTCCGCAAGATCGCCGCCGAGCACCGGGACCGTACCCGGTACGTCTCCTTCAGTCGGAACTTCGGCAAGGAGGCCGGCATGCTCGCCGGCCTGCGGGAGGCCACCGGCGATGCCGTCGTGATCATGGACGCCGATCTCCAGCACCCGCCGGAGCTCATCGCCACCATGCTCGACTACTACCGGCAGGGCCACGACCAGATCATCGCCCGCCGCACCCGCGAGGGCGACAAGAAGGTCCGCTCCGTGCTCAGCCGCCTCTACTACCGGGGCGTCAACCGCTGGGTCGACGTGGAACTCACCGACGGCGTGGGTGACTTCCGCATGTTGTCCCGGCCCGCCGTGGACGCGCTGCTGTCGCTGCCGGAGTACAACCGCTTCTCCAAGGGTCTCTTCTCCTGGATCGGCTTCGACACCGTCCACTTCGACTACCGCAACGCGCAGCGCGAGGCCGGCGAGACGAAGTGGAAGTTCGGCTCGCTGGTGAACTACGCCATGGACGGGCTCATCTCCTTCAACAACCGGCCGCTGCGCATCGGCATCTGGGCGGGCGTGTCGCTGGTGGCGCTGACCGGCCTGTACGCCCTCTACATCGCGATCATGGCGATGACCCACGGGGTCGACGCGCCGGGCTACGTCACCCTCGTGGCGATCATCGTCGGCATCGGCGGCGTTCAGATGATCATGCTGGGTCTGATCGGCGAGTACATCGGGCGGATCTACTACGAGACCAAGCGCCGCCCCCACTTCCTCGTCAAGGAAGCGCACGGCTCCGACCCCCAGGCGCTGCCGGCCGCGGACCCCGACCGGAGCGAACGAGAACGCGGCGGTCTCTCGGCCGCGAAGTCGACCGTCTCCGCCGAGCGCGACGGGCGCTGAGCGATGAGGGAACAGCTGGGCCAGATCTTCCGCTTCGGCCTCGTCGGGGCCGTTAACACCGGCACCTTCTTCGGCATCTACCTGCTCCTGCACCCGTGGATGCCGTACTTCCTCGCCTACACCCTCGCCTTCCTGCTGGCGATGGTCGGCTCGTTCTTCATGAACACCTATTTCACCTACCGCACTCGGCCGACGTGGAAGAAGTTCCTCCTCTTCCCGCTCACCAACGTCACCAACTACGTCATCCAGTCCGCAGGGCTCTACGCGCTGGTCACCTGGGCCGGCATGGACACCCGGATCGCACCGCTGGTCGCCGCCGTGGTGGCCATCCCGTTCACCTACCTGCTGTCGCGCAAGATCCTCGTTCCGCGCGGCGCCCCGGTGGGGGAGCCCGAACCGGTGCGCAGCACATCCGGCGGCTGAGCCCGTCCACAGTCCGAAACCCTTGCGCGCCCGCTCCGGGCCACCCCGTAGATTGAAGTGGCAAGCGAAGGAACACGCCGGGACCTCCCGGCAAGGGGCAAGGGGACAGACGTGTCAGCGGCTAGGCAAGGTGTCGTGGACGCCCGCAGGATCGTGGTCAAGGTCGGCTCCTCCTCCCTGACCACCGCTGCCGGCGGACTCGACGCCGACCGGGTGGACGCGCTGGTCGACGTACTGGCCAAGGCCCGCAGCGGCGGCGAGAAGGAGATCGTCCTCGTCTCCAGCGGTGCCATCGCCGCCGGACTCTCCCCCCTCGGCCTGCGTCGGCGCCCCAAGGACCTGGCCCGCCAGCAGGCCGCCGCCAGCGTCGGACAGGGGCTGCTCGTCGCCCGGTACACCGCCTCCTTCGCCCGGTACGGGGTCCGTGTCGGTCAGGTGCTGCTGACCAGCGACGACACCAGCCGGCGCGCCCACTACCGCAACGCGTACCGGACGCTGGACCAGCTCCTGGCCATGGGAGCCCTGCCCGTCGTCAACGAGAACGACACGGTTGCCACGGACGAGATCCGATTCGGTGACAACGACCGGCTCGCGGCCCTGGTCGCCCACCTGGTCCGCGCCGACCTGCTCGTCCTGCTGTCCGACGTCGACGGCCTCTACGACGGCGACCCCTCGCTACCCGGCACCACCCGTATCGGCGAGGTGCGCGGCCCCGAAGACATCGCGCACGTCTCGATCGGCAGCGCCGGCAAGGCCGGCGTGGGCACCGGCGGCATGGTCACCAAGGTCGAGGCGGCGCGGATCGCGGCGGCGGCCGGCATCCCGGTGGTCCTGACCTCGGCCAGCCAGGCCGCGGACGCCCTGGCCGGACGCGGTACGGGCACGCTGTTCCACTCGACGGGCCGCCGCTCCGCGGACCGCCTGCTCTGGCTCCAGCACGCCTCGACCCCGCAGGGCCACCTGGTCCTGGACGAAGGCGCCGTGCGCGCGGTGACCGAACGCGGAAGCTCGCTGCTGCCCGCCGGGATCGCCGCGGTCGAGGGCGAGTTCGTGGCGGGCGACCCGGTGGAACTGCGCGCTCTCGACGGTCGCGCCGTCGCCCGCGGCCTGGTCAACTTCGACGCCAAGGAGCTCCCGCAGCTCCTCGGCCGCTCCACCAGGGAGCTGGCGAAGGAACTCGGTCCCGAGTACGAACGCGAGGTCGTACACCGCGACGACCTCGTCCTGCTCCAGGGCTGAGGTTCGGTAAAACCGCCGCGCGGCGGCCCGGGGACTGGTCAACTGTGAAAGGCGGACAAGCGCGTGGCGCAGACAGGAGGCGGCTGGTGAGACGAGCGCTGACCAGCATCAACGGCGGCGGGGACGAGCAGGACGAAGCCTCCCGCCTGTGGCACGTCACCCTGAGCGTTTCGGGCAAGCCGGCGCCGCTGTCCGAGGTCCGGCGCGGGCTGGAACAACTGGCCCATGACCACCCCTTCCTGCTGACCAGCAGATATGCGGACGATCACGCGGAGATCCGGTACTGGGAGGAGGCCCGCGACCTGCATGACGCCGCGGCCGTCGCCCTGCGCCTATGGGGCGAACACCGCTCCACAGCGCAGCTCCCGCCGTGGGAGATCGTCGGCCTGGAGGTCATCGACCGCGCCACCTACCACCTCCGCGTGGCAGAGGGCTACGGCCCGCCCCCGGCCCACCCCGTCGGCGTCCACCCGTACTGAACCGCCGTGGCGGGCCCGGCGCGGGCACGTCCGCGAACCCGGTGACGGGAAGGGGCGCGAGGACGGCGGTGTCTCGCGGGCTGAAACCCCGACGGCCGGGGCGGAGCCGGGGACTACCCTGGGCGCATGACCTCGCTCGACGCCACCATCTCGCCCGTGATCGCCACTGCGCAAGCGGCCCGTACGGCCGCCGCGGCCATCGCCCCCCTCCCGCGGTCCGCCAAGGACACCGCACTCCTGGCCATCGCGGACGCCCTGGAGGCCCGTACGGCAGAGATCGTCGAGGCCAACGCCGTCGACACCGACAAGGCCCGCGCCGCCGGCACCAGCGAGACCGTCATCGACCGCCTCACCCTCACCCCGGAGCGCGTCCGCGCCATCGCCTCCGACGTGCGTGACGTCGCCGCCCTCCCCGACCCCGTCGGCGAGGTCGTCCGCGGCTCGACCCTCCCCAACGGCATCGACCTCCGCCAGATCCGCGTTCCGCTCGGCGTCGTCGGCATCATCTACGAGGCCCGCCCCAACGTGACCGTCGACGCCGCGGCCCTCTGCCTCAAGTCCGGCAACGCGGTCCTCCTGCGCGGCAGCTCCTCCGCCTATGCCTCCAACACCGCCCTCGTCGCGATCCTGCGTGACGCCGTCGAGAGCACGGGCCTGCCCGCCGACGCGATCCAGCTGGTCCCCGGCGAGTCCCGCGACTCCGTCCGCGAGCTGATGCGTGCCCGCGGTCTCGTCGACGTCCTCATCCCGCGCGGCGGTGCCTCCCTCATCAAGACCGTCGTCGAGGAGTCCATCGTTCCGGTCATCGAGACCGGTACCGGCAACTGCCACGTCTACGTGGACGCCCAGGCCGACCTCGACATGGCCGTGCAGATCCTCATCAACTCCAAGGCCCAGCGGCCCTCCGTCTGCAACTCCGCCGAGACGCTCCTCGTCCACCGCGACATCGCGGACGCCTTCCTGCCGCGCGCCCTCGACGCCCTCGCCGACGCCGGCGTGACCGTCCACGGCGACGACCGCGTCCTGGCCGCCGCCGAGAACTCCAAGGTGACCGCGCTCCCCGCCACCGACGAGGACTGGGCCGCCGAGTACCTCTCCTACGACATCGCCGCCGGCGTCGTGGACTCCCTCGACGACGCCGTCGCCCACATCCGCCGCTGGACTTCCGGCCACACCGAGGCGATCGTCACCACCTCGCAGGCCGCCGCCCGCCGCTTCACCCAACTGGTCGACTCGACCACGGTCGCCGTAAACGCCTCCACCCGGTTCACGGACGGTGGTCAGTTCGGCTTCGGTGCCGAAATCGGCATCTCCACGCAGAAGCTGCACGCCCGGGGCCCGATGGGCCTTCCCGAGCTCACCTCCACGAAGTACATCGTCACCGGCGACGGTCACGTTCGGTAGTCGAGGGGCGAACGCCGTGTGGCCGGATTTGGCGCACACCCTGCCCAAAGCAGTCCCCCAGGTCTAGGCTGTTGCTGTGCCGGACGACGTGGGGGGCAAGTTCCCGGACGACGGGGAGCCCGACGACGACCGCGGAGGCGCGGATCAGGACTTCGCCTCCGTGGTGTTCGACGAGGACTTCGTCCGGAGCGCCGAGATCCATGAACCGAGCGCCGCGGAGCGCCAGCGGGCCGCCGACCGGGCGCGCGCGGAGGCGGAAGCCGCCCGCGCCGTCACCGGCGGCTGGACGTCCGAAGAGGACTACGACGGCTACGGCTACGGCCGCCCCGACGGGTACGGCATCGACGAACCCGGCTGGGAGCACGGCTACGGCCACCGCTACGACGAAGGCCCGTACGGCGCCTACGGCGGCGCCCTGCGCCCCTACCGGGGCCGCTCGCCCTGGCTGCGTCCTGTCGCCTGGGTACTCGCCTTAGTGATGGGCCTCGGCATGATCGCCCTCGCCTTCAGCGCCGTCTACCGCAGCGCTTCGAGCGACGCCGACCACACTCCCGCCCCCGCCAGCACCCCGCTGATGGAAGTCACCGGCGCCGGAGCGTTTATGTACCCCGCCAGCCGCCAACCCTGAAGGTACGACCCCACTCGCGTTCGCCGGAGCTGGGGGCTTCTCTGAAGCGGGGACAGCGGGGAGAAGCAATGGCCGTGCCAGGAGATCCACCCGACGGCACCCCCGAGGGCATCGGCGGGGGCGACGAAGAGTTCCGGTCGGACGAGTACCGGTCGGTGGTGTTCGACGAGGACTTCGTCCGGGCTGCCCGGATACAGGAGTACTCCGCCCAGGAACGGATGGGCGAGCACGCGCGGGCCGTTCGCAGCCGTTCCCTGTGGTCCGCCGGCGGTTCCGTGCGACCCCGGACCAGCACCCCCGGCCGAGGAGCCCGGCAGGGCATGCTCCTCGTGCTGCTCATCGCCGTGGCCTTCGCGGCGGCCGTCTACATGGGGCTGAGCAACCCGGCCGTACCCCCGTCCGCCGGCCGGACCGAGCCGCTCGGCAGCACGGTCGTGCCCCTCGCGCCCACCACCGTGGTACCCGGCGGGCGGCCCGTCGACCTGTACGAGAAGAGCCCGGCGGCCGAATACCGCGTCGGAGCGGCCGGGATCGCCCTGCCGGCGGTCCACCGCACCCACCACTTCACCGACGGGCAGGTCGTCACCGCGCTGTCCATCGCCAAGGACTACCTGGTGCAGTCCTCGCTGGATCCGGACGTCCTGGCCGGTACCGCCACCCGCCCCGTGCGGGTCCTGCTCGACCCCGACCAGCTGGCGCAGTTCGACCGCAGCATGACCTCGCCCTCGGGCGACGGGCGCCACGCGGCCACCGGCTGGCTGGTCCGTTTCGACCCTGGCACGGCCGTCGTGGCCGACACCCGGGTCCGGGTGAGCGGAACCCTCGCTTTCGAGGAGGTCTCGGCGGACGTCCTCGAAGTGACCACCGACCACACCTTCGTGTACGCCGTGCGCGCCGCCACCGGCTCCCCGGCCGCGGCCGACGGAGCCTCGCTCTTCACCGTCCGGCGCGAGCTGCGGCTGCGTTTCGACCGGGACGATCTGGAGGCCCGGCGCGCGGAGCTGGTCACGGCCTACGTGATGGCCGGACCGCAGGACTGCTCCACCGAGCCGGCCGAAGGCTTCCGCCCGGTCCTGGCCGGAGCCGGGCCGACCACGGTCGGCCCGGCCGCGAGCGATCCGTACGCCAGCGGCAATCCGAGGCGCACCGCCGGGCTGTGCGGCGTACTCGCGACCCCGTCCGCCGCGACCACCTCCGTCAGTCCTGCTCCGTAGCTCCGCCACCCTTGTGCTCGGTGCCCGTGCTCGTGCCGGTGCCGCCGGCTCGGTCCGAGCCGCTCGCTGCGCCGCCCGCCGCGCCCGCGAACTTGTCCCGCAGCCTGCTGCCCACGTCGGCCGCGCCGCCCGCGATGTCGCCGACCAGCTTGAACAACGGGTCCTTGCTGCTGCGCACCGTGTCCGCGTAGTGCGAGGCCGACTCCCGGAAGGAGTCCGTCACCGAGGCGTCCTTGTCCTCGTCCCGCCGCGGGTAGTGGCCGTCCATGATCCGCTGGTAGTCCCGGTGCTGCGACCACTTCTTCAGCTCGGCCGCCCGGACCGTGGTGAAGGGATGCGTCCGCGGCAGGACGTTGAGGATCTTCAGGACGGAGTCGCGCAGATCGCCGCTCTCCTCGTACTCCTCGGCCTGGGCGAGGAAGGAGTCCACGTTCATCTCGTGCAGGTGGTTGCCGCCCGCGATCTTCATCAGACCCCGCATCGACGCCTGTACGTCCTGCCCCACCAGCAGCCCCGCCCGGTCCGCCGACAGTTCCGACTTGCGGAACCACTCCCGCAGCGCGGTCACGATCGCCATGATCGCCACAGTGCCCAGCGGGATCCACGCCACCCTGAGCGCCAGGTTCGTGAGGAAGAGCAGCACCGTGCGGTACACGGCGTGGCCCGACAGCGCGTGGCCCACCTCGTGGCCCACGACCGCCCGCATCTCCTCCTCGTCCAGCAGCTCGACCAGGCCCGTGGTCACCACGATGATCGGCTCGTCCAGCCCGATGCACATGGCGTTCGGCTTCGGGTCCTGCTGCACGTACATCTGCGGGACCTTCTCCAGGTCCAGGATGTAACAGGCGTCCCGGAGCATCGCGTACAGGTGCGTGAACTGCGTCTCGCCCACCCGCACGGAGTCCGACAGGAACAGCAGCCGCAGGCTGCGCTCCGGAAGCAGCCCGCTCAGGGCCTTGAACACGGTGTCGAACCCGCTCAGCTTCCGCAGCGCAACCAGGGCGGAGCGGTCCGCCGGATGCTCGTACGCCCGAGACGAAATGCCGGGGAACCTCCTGCGGTCCCGCGCCGGCGCCTTCTCGAATCCCGGCTGCGTCATAACGCCCTCCCCCTTGATCGGCCCTCTGGCTCTGCGTCTATCCTCTCCAACGCCTGAGTCGGCGTGAGCGTGCCCAGGCCCCCGCATACGATGTGAGCGAAGTCTCCGCCCGCTCCCCGACTCGATAGGTATCTGCCTGATGAGCCTCTCCTCCACCGCCCACAACCTGGTCGTTCTCGCATCGGAGGGCGCCGAGCAGAACGGCGGCAACCACGACAGCCTCAACCCCTACCTGACCGGTGGCGGCGCGCTCCTCATCCTGCTGCTGATGCTCTGGGTGACCACGCGCCTGAACCGCGACCGCTGAGCCGCGCTCGCGCACACGCTCGAAGGGCGGGTCCGCGCCGCTCCGCCGGGCCAGTAGGCTCTGCGCTCATGGGAGAGCAGGAAGTGCCTACCGGCCCGGTCAAGCGCCGGCTCGGCGTGATGGGCGGGACGTTCGACCCGATCCACCACGGACACCTGGTGGCCGCCAGCGAAGTGGCCGCCCTATTCCACCTCGACGAGGTGGTGTTCGTACCGACCGGCCAGCCGTGGCAGAAGTCGCAGCGCGCCGTGTCCCCCGCCGAGGACCGCTACCTGATGACGGTCATCGCGACGGCCTCGAACCCCCAGTTCTCGGTGAGCCGGATCGACATCGACCGCGGCGGGCCGACGTACACGATCGACACCCTGCGTGATCTGAGCGCGCTCAACAAAGACGCCGACCTGTTCTTCATCACCGGTGCGGACGCCCTCGCGCAGATCCTGACCTGGCGGAACGCCGCCGAGCTCTTCTCGCTCGCCCACTTCATCGGAGTCACCCGGCCGGGCCACGTGCTCACCGACGACGGACTCCCCGAGGGCGGCGTCTCCCTGGTCGAGGTGCCCGCGCTCGCGATTTCGTCCACGGACTGCCGCACACGGGTCGCCCAGGGGGATCCTGTCTGGTATTTGGTGCCCGACGGTGTGGTGCGCTACATCGACAAGCGTGAGCTGTACCGGGGAGCCTGAGCTTCCGGAGAGAGGGGCCCCGCGGTGAACGACCGACAGGAGCCGTACGACCCGTACGCCGCCCAGGAGCAGCAGCTCATCGGCTACGACGCGTACGGGCAGCCGGTGTACGGCCAGGTGTCCGCGCGGCCCGCCGCCGAGCCCGCTCCCGGGCAGCAGTACGAGCAGCAGTACGGGTACGACTACCAGGACTACGGACGGCAGCAGCCGTACTACCCGCAGCAGCCGGCCGCTCCCCAGTACGGGCAGCAGGAGTACCACCAGGCCCCGTCCTACGGCTACGACCCCCAGTACACGCAGCAGGCCCAGCAGGCCCAGCAGGCCCAGCAGTGGATTCCGCAACAGGCCGCCCCGGAACCCCCCGCCCCCGTGGCGGACCCGCCGCGCCCCGCCCCGGTCCCCGAGCCGCGCCGGGCCGAGGACGAGGAGTCCGCACCGGACTACCGCACCGAACAGTTCGCGTTCATCGACCAGCCGGACGAGGACTCCGAGGACGTCATCGACTGGCTCAAGTTCACCGAGAGCCGGACCGAACGCCGCGAGGAGGCCCGCCGCCGGGGCCGCAACCGGGTCGTCGCCCTGATCGTCGTCCTCGCCCTCTTCGTCGTGGGCGGCGCCGGCTACCTCTGGTACGCGGGCAAGCTTCCGTTCCTCGACGGCCCCGGGCAGAAGAAGGACGCCGCGGCAGCCGCCGGACCGCAGAAGCGGGACGTGATCGTCATCCACCTGCACAACACCAAGAAGGGCGGCACCTCCACGGCGCTGCTCGTCGACAACGTCACGACCAAGAAGGGCGCCACCGTCCTGGTGCCGAACTCGCTCGGCGTGCCGAAGGACGACGGCACCGGCACCGTCCTCGGCAAGGCGGTCGAGGAGGGCGGTCTGGGCGTCCGGGACTCCCTCGACTCGGTGCTCGGCACCCACATCGGCGGCACCTGGCGCCTGGACACCCCCTTCCTGGAGAACCTGGTTGAGCTGGTCGGCGGCATCGAGATCGACACCGACACCGCGGTCCCGGCCGACGAAGCCGCCAAGATCCCGGCCGTGTCCCAGGGCCAGAAGCAGCACCTCAGCGGCGCGATGGCCGTCTCGTACGCCACCTACCGCGCCCAGGGCGAGCCCGACGCGAAGCAGTTGGACCGCTTCGGCAAGGTGCTGTACGGGACCCTGCGCAAGATCCCCGGCGACCCGAAGTCGGCGGCCGTCACCGTCGAGAGCATGGGCCAGATCCTCGACCCCTCCCTGAACGCGCAGACCCTCGGCACCCTGCTGGCCAAGCTCGGCGAGCACGCCAAGGAGGGCGCGTACCGCACCGACGTCCTCGGGGTGAAGCCGGACGGCACGCTCACCGACGACGCCAACAAGAACGTCGTCAAGGAGGTGCTCGGCGGCAGCTTCACCGCGTCCCAGGCCGGCACCGCGCCGCGGGTCGGCCTCAAGGACGCCACCGGTGACGAGAAGACGCAGGTCGCGGCCAAGGCGGCGCTGCTCAACGGCGGCTACACCTTCGTGGACGGCGGAAAGGCCGACAAGACCCAGCCCGCCACGCAGATCACGTACCAGGACGACGCGCAGCGGGCCAAGGCGGTCGAGGTCGCCAAGACGCTGGGGCTGCCGGAGACCGTGGTGAAGAAGGGCGAGAACGCAGTGAACGCGGACGTCGTGGTGACCCTGGGCAAGGACTACAAACCATCCTGACGCGGACCGGCCCTGCCCTGCGGTGGGGCCCTGCGGCCGGGCCCCGAGCCCGCGCGGGTCGCACCGCGCGGGCGGGGTCGGCGGTACATGAGACCCTTGTAAGGATCTGCCCGCCAACCCGAAAGCATGGCCAGTGACCGCCACGGACCGCTCCATCGAGCTCATTACCGCCGCCGCCCAGGCCGCGGCCGACCGGCTCGCGCACGACATCATCGCGTACGACGTCAGCGACGTGCTGTCGATCACCGACGCCTTCCTGCTCGCCTCGGCGCCCAACGACCGCCAGGTCAAGTCGATCGTCGACGAGATCGAGGAGCGCCTGCTCAAGGAGTGCGGCGCCAAGCCGGTGCGCCGCGAGGGCGACCGCGACGCCCGCTGGATCCTGCTCGACTACATCGACATCGTCGTCCACGTGCAGCACAGCGAGGAGCGGGTCTTCTACGCGCTGGAGCGCCTGTGGAAGGACTGCCCCGAGATCGAGCTGCCCGAGGACGCCAAGCTCACCAAGGGCAAGGCCGAGGAGCACGCCAAGCTGCGCGAGGCGGCGGGCGACGACGAACTGGACGGTGATCTGTTCTGAGCGCGAGTACGACCACCGGCGCCGGCACCGGCGCCGACAGGGGAACGTCCGACCGGAAGATCGTCCTGTGGCGGCACGGCCAGACCGCGTGGAACCTGGAGCGTCGTTTCCAGGGCTCCACGGACATCGAACTGACCGCGACGGGTGTGGCGCAGGCGCGCCGCGCCGCCCGACTGCTCGCCTCGCTGAAGCCGGACGCCATCGTGGCCTCCGACCTGCGGCGGGCCTCCGCCACGGCGGCCGAGCTGGCCTCCGTGACGGGCCTGCCCGTGGCACACGACGCCGCGCTGCGCGAGACGTACGCCGGTGAGTGGCAGGGCCTCACGCACGACGAGATCCTCGGGAAGTACGGCGAGCAGTACGCGGCGTGGAAGCGCGGCGAGCCCGTCCGCCGCGGCGGGGGCGAGTTGGAGACCGAGGTCGCCGACCGGGCGGCGCCGGTGGTGCTGGAGCACGCCGACCGGCTGCCCGAGGGCGGCACGCTCGTCGTGGTCAGCCACGGAGGGACCATCCGGACGACCATCGGCCGGCTGCTCGGGCTGGAGGCTCACTACTGGGAGGGCCTCGGCGGGCTCTCCAACTGCTGCTGGTCCGTCCTCGGCGAGGGCGCGCGCGGCTGGCGTCTGATGGAGCACAACGCCGGCACGCTGCCGGAACCGGTGCTCGGCGACGACGACTGAGCCCGCCTCAGGGCGGCTCCCACCCGGATTTCACTTTCCGGCTGGTCACAGGCTAGAGTTCTTCTTGTTCGCAGCGCGGAACGCCGGAAACGGGGGGAGCGCGGCGGAGAGCGGGGCTATAGCTCAGTTGGTAGAGCGCCTGCATGGCATGCAGGAGGTCAGGAGTTCAATTCTCCTTAGCTCCACAATCAGGATCCCGTCCCCAACAGGGGGCGGGATCCTTCCGTTTGTTCCTCCGGTCCTAGCTGACCTGCCCTACGTGCGCGTGGCAGAATCGGACGGCCGGAGGGGGAGTCGACGGCCCGACGCGGGAGGGAGTCGCTGACGGATGGGTGCACACCGGCGGCGGTGCGACTGGTGCAACAACGGCACGCCGATCGTGCGTGACATGGAACCGATCAACCCCGACTACCAGTACTGGTGCGAGGAATGCGCGCGGGCGCTGATCATAAAAGGCGACCCGATCGAGACGTACCGCGAGCTGGAGGGGGAGCCGATCTACGGCAGGCTGCTCGACGAACACTGCACGCTCAAGCGGTTCTACCAGTTCGCCCGGGCCTAGCGCGCGCGGAGCGGAACGGGGCGAATCGGGCAAACCCAAACGCGTGGAAACCGATTTTTGGACCTGGGCCACGAGCGTGTAATGTTCTCGATGTCGCCAGGGGGAACCGGCAAGGGAAACCTAGCAGGGGCCCGGCGGCAGAGAAGCAAGGGGCTATAGCTCAGTTGGTAGAGCGCCTGCATGGCATGCAGGAGGTCAGGAGTTCAATTCTCCTTAGCTCCACAGAAGAGAAGCGGGCCACCCGAGTCGGGTGGCCCGCTTCTCGTTGTGCGGAACGGCCGAGCGGCTGCCGGGACCGCTGCGGTACCCTGGCGCCATGCGTGCCGTACGCCTTCTGCTTACCGAGCCGCGCTGATCAGTGCCGACCCTTCGAGACGGTCGGTATCGGCGCGGCGCCCCCTCCTGTGCGAGGGGTTTTTTCGTTTGGGCAGGCAGAGACGGCAGAGTCGATCGATGGAGCTTCAGGAATCATGAGCGAGACGAACACCCCGGCCCCCGAGGCGGCCGAGGCGCACCGTTACACGGCTGTCATGGCCGCCGACATCGAGGCACGCTGGCAGGACGTATGGGACGCCGAGGGCACCTACGAGGCCCCGAACCCGACCGGTGACCTGGCCGGGGACGATTCCCCGCAGGCGGCGGTGGTCGTCGCGCGGCCCAAGAAGTTCATCATGGACATGTTCCCGTACCCGTCCGGTGCGGGCCTGCACGTCGGTCACCCGCTGGGGTACATCGCCACCGACGTCTTCGCCCGCCACCAGCGGATGACCGGCCACAACGTCCTGCACACCCTGGGCTTCGACGCCTTCGGCCTGCCGGCCGAGCAGTACGCCGTGCAGACCGGCACGCACCCGCGCGTCTCCACCGAGGCGAACATCGAGAACATGAAGGTCCAGCTGCGCCGGCTGGGCCTGGGCCACGACAAGCGCCGCTCGTTCGCCACGATCGACCCGGACTACTACAAGTGGACCCAGTGGATCTTCCTGCAGATCTACAACTCCTGGTACGACGCGGACGCGGCCAAGGCCCGTCCGATCGCCGAGCTGGTCGCCGCCTTCGAGGACGGCTCCCGCGAGGTTCCCGGCGACCGCGCCTGGGCCGAGCTGACCGCGGGCGAGCGCGCCGACGTACTGAACGAGCACCGGCTGGCGTACGCCTCGGACGCGCCCGTCAACTGGTGCCCCGGGCTGGGCACCGTACTGGCCAACGAGGAGGTCACCGCGGACGGCCGCTCCGAGCGCGGCAACTTCCCCGTCTTCAAGTCCAAGCTGAGCCAGTGGAACATGCGGATCACCGCGTACGCCGACCGGCTGCTGGACGACCTGGACGGGCTGGACTGGCCCGAGGCCATCAAGCTGCAGCAGCGGAACTGGATCGGACGCAGCGAGGGCGCGCGCGTCGACTTCGCGGTGGGCGAGCACGCCATCACCGTGTTCACCACGCGTCCCGACACCCTGTTCGGTGCCACGTACATGGTGCTGGCGCCCGAGCACGAACTGGTCGGGAAGATCGTCCCGGCCGAGTGGCCCGAGGGTACCCACCAGGTGTGGACCGGCGGCGCTGCGACCCCCGGCGAGGCCGTGGACGCGTACCGCAAGCAGGCCGCCGCGAAGTCGGACGTCGAGCGGCAGGCCGAGGCCAAGGACAAGACCGGTGTCTTCACCGGCGCTTACGCGACCAACCCGGTCAGCGGCGACCAGGTCCCCGTGTTCATCGCGGACTACGTGCTGATGGGCTACGGCACCGGCGCGATCATGGCCGTCCCGGCGCACGACAGTCGTGACTTCGAGTTCGCGCGCGCCTTCGAGCTGCCGATGCGCTGCGTCGTGGAGCCCTCGGACGACCGCGACGCCGACCCGGCCGAGTGGGACGACGCGTTCTCCTCGTACGACGGCACCATCGTGAACTCGACGGGCGAGGGCATCTCGCTGGACGGCCTGGGCGTCGTCGAGGCTAAGGCCGCGATCACGGCATGGCTGGCCGAGCAGGGCATCGGCGAGGGCACCGTCAACTTCCGCCTGCGTGACTGGCTGTTCAGCCGCCAGCGGTACTGGGGCGAGCCCTTCCCGATCGTCTACGACGAGGACGGCGTGGCACACGCCCTGCCCGAGTCGATGCTGCCGCTGGAACTGCCGGAGGTCGAGGACTACTCGCCGCGCACCTTCGAGCCGGACGACGCCACGTCGAAGCCGGAAACCCCGCTGTCGCGCAAGGCGGACTGGGTCGACGTCGAGCTGGACCTGGGCGACGGCCGCGGGGTGCGCCCGTACCGGCGCGAGACCAACACCATGCCCAACTGGGCCGGTTCCTGCTGGTACGAGCTGCGCTACCTGGACCCGCACAACAAGTCCAAGCTGGTGGACCCGGAGATCGAGCAGTACTGGATGGGGCCGCGCGAGGGCGCGCCGCACGGCGGCGTCGACCTGTACGTGGGCGGGGCCGAGCACGCGGTGCTGCACCTGCTGTACGCCCGCTTCTGGTCGAAGGTGCTGTTCGACCTGGGCCACGTCTCGTCGGCCGAGCCGTTCCACAAGCTGTTCAACCAGGGCATGATCCAGGCGTACGCGTACACCGACGCGCGCGGCGTGTACGTGCCCGCGGCCGAGGTCGAGGAGCGCGACGGCCGCTACTTTTACCAGGGCGAGCCGGTCAAGCGTGAGCACGGCAAGATGGGCAAGTCCCTGAAGAACGCCGTCACGCCGGACGAGATCTGCGAGGAGTACGGCGCGGACACCCTGCGCCTGTACGAGATGGCGATGGGGCCGCTGGACGTCTCGCGCCCGTGGGACACCCGGGCCGTGGTGGGCCAGTACCGGCTGCTGCAGCGCCTGTGGCGCAACATCGTGGACGAAGAGACGGGCGCGGTGAAGGTCGTCGACGCCGAGCCCGGCGAGGACACCCTGCGCGCGCTGCACAAGGCGATCGACGGGGCCGGCTCGGACATGGCGGGGCTGCGGTTCAACACCGCCATCGCCAAGATCACCGAGCTGAACAACACGCTGACCAAGGCGGGCCGCCCGCTGGAGCGATCGGTCGCGGAGCGGCTGGTCCTGCTGATCGCCCCGCTGGCCCCGCACATCGCGGAGGAGCTGTGGCACCGCCTGGGTCACACCGACTCGGTGGTCCACCAGGACTTCCCGGTCGCCGACCCGGCGTACGTCGTGGACGAGAGCGTCACGTGCGTCGTCCAGATCAAGGGCAAGGTCAAGGCGCGCCTGGAGGTGCCGCCGTCGATCTCCGAGGGTGACCTGGAGCAGCTGGCGCTGTCCGACGAGGCGGTCGTGGCGGCGCTGGACGGTGCCGAAATCCGCAAGGTGATCGTCCGTGCGCCGAAGCTGGTCAACATCGTCGTCTGAGGCGCCGTGCTCCGGATCTAGGGGTATTCCCGTACGGGCAGGTTGGGGGTTCGTCGGGAACCCCCAACCTGCCCGTGGCGTTTACGGTGGAGGGGAACGAAACGGCAGGGGAAGGGAGCCTCGGATGGAGGCGGGCGCGTTGATCATCATCTTGTCCCTGTTGGTGTTGTTCGCCTTCCTGGGGCTGGGCGTGTGGGCCACGGTGAAGGTGGTCGGTGCGGCGAAGCGGGGAGTGGACCGCACCCTCACGCAGGCCCGCCGTACCGTGGAGGACACAACGCTCAAGGCGAAGAGCTTTGGGCAGGTCGGGGTCGCCGGGGCCCTGGCGCAGCTGCGCCTGGACCTGCGGATGTCTATGCGGGCCACGCAGCAGGCGCTGCACGAGGGGGTCCGCACGGATGCCTCGCTGAAGGAGTCGATCGGGCTGTTCGAGCGGCTGAGTGCGCACGGGCGCGAACTGGACGACGAACTGAAGCGGCTGGAGCAGGAACCGGACCGGGCACGCACCGCCGCGAGCCTCCCCGACCTGCGGGAACGGACGGCCCGGCTCACCCAGGCGGCCGACTCGCTGCGCTGGGCCGCCCGCGACCGGGCGCGGCGCTTCGCGGAGGACGACCTGTCGGTGCTGTCGGCGCAGATCGAGGTCGAGTCCGGGGCGCTGCGGGACTGGTCCCGGGAACCGGGCCCGGTCGACGACCTGGCCGCGGCGGCAGCGGCGTGGGACGCACAGCAGCCGGCTCCGTCCGATCCTCCGGCGCGCGCCCCGCAGCCCGGGCCGGCCGCCCTGAACCCGTCGGCTCCGCCGACCCGCTACTCCTGGCAGAAGGCCCCCCGCCCGGAGACGACCACCTGAGCCGCCGGAGCCGGCCGGGCGAGCGGCGGAGCAGCCACCCCGTGCGCCCTTGACCCCCGGCGGGACGGACGTCGGGCAGGGTCTGCGCCCGCCTTTCCGTCCCCGATACCCGAAACCCGGCCCACCTCGAACCCTGGCGGGGACGGGCGAGTGCCGAGGACCCCCGCCACCACGGCGAGGGGTCGGGCTGCCGTCGCACCCCCACGGGCGGTAACCTCCGGCTCATGTCCCGCCATGTCGCGATCGTCACCGATTCCACGGCCTACCTACCCCCACCGGCCATGACGCGGCACGGAATCACCTCCGTCCCGCTGACCGTGGTTCTCGGCGACGAGGCCCTCGAAGAGGGCACCGAGATCTCGGCCCGCAGCCTCGCCCTGGCGCTACAGAAGCGCCGCTCGGTCACCACCTCGCGCCCGAGCCCGGAGGAGTTCGTACGGGCCTACCGGGAGGCTGCGGAGGCCGGTGCGACCGGCATCGTCAGCCTGCACCTGTCCGCCGAGTTCTCCGGCACCTACGACGCCGCCGTGCTCGCCTCCAAGACCGCTCCGGTCCCGGTCCGCGTCGTCGACACGGGCATGGTCGCGATGGCCCTCGGGTTCTGCGCCCTCGCCGCCGCCGAGGCGGCCGAGGCGGGCGGCTCCGTCGACGAGGCCGTGGCCGCCGCCGAGAAGCGGGCCGCGGACATGTCCGCGTACTTCTACGTCGACACCCTCGACTACCTGCGCCGAGGCGGCCGCATCGGCGCCGCCCAAGCCCTCCTCGGCTCGGCCCTGGCCGTCAAACCGCTGCTCACGCTGGAGGGCGGGCGCATCGAGATGCTGGAGAAGGTGCGTACGGCCTCCAAGGCCATCGCCCGCCTGGAGGAGCTGGCCGTCGAACGCGCAGGGGCGGCCAGTGTCGACGTGGCCGTGCACCACCTGGCGGCGCCCGAGCGGGCCGAGAAGCTGGCGCAGCGGCTGCGGGAGCGCATCCCCGGCCTGGCCGAGCTGCACGTCAGCGAGGTCGGCGCGGTGATCGGCGCGCACACGGGCCCGGGACTGCTGGCGGCGGTCGTCTCTCCCCGCTGATCACCGGAACGAGTGGTCGCATTGTCAACAACGACCGGGATATCCACCGGAATTGATAACTCCGAACGGTAGCCCGGATTCGTCCTTACCGTCGTGGCATGAATCTTCGCACGCGTACCCCGCACCCTTCCGGAGCCACCGGCGGCCCCGGCCGGCTCCCCCTTTCCGACGGCCGGCTGCGCCACCGGCGCGGGCGTGCCCGCCCGCACCGCCCCGAGCCGGCTGCGGTGCGCCGTCGAGCCGAGGCCCTGCTCGGCGGCAGCGGACCGCCGCAGGCGCCCCTCGCTCCGGCTCCGTCGCCGTCGGTGCCGGTGCCGGTGCCGGTGCCCGTGCCGGTGCCGGTGCCTGGGGCGGGGGCAGGGGCAGCGGCGGCCTTGCCGTGGCCCGATCCGGTGCCCGAGATCCGGTCGGAGGCCGATCCTCCGCCGGAGGTGACCCCTCTGCCCGGCGGGGCCGTGCGCTGGCCCGCCGTACGGGAGCGGCTACCGCTGTGGCTGCAAGCCCGGTGCGGGGTGGAGCCGCGTACGGTCGGCGCCGTGGCGGTGGTACTCGTCGCCGCGGTCGCCCTCGGTGCGCAGCAGTACTGGTCGGCCCGCCCGCAGCCGGTGACCGCACCGTCGGTGGTCACCCCGGGGACGGCACCGCCACCGGCGCCGAGCCCCGGACCGCCGGGTACCGACGCGGGCGCCGGTACCCGGATCGTGGTGGACGTCAGTGGCAAGGTCCGCGACCCCGGCGTGCGACAGCTACCCGCCGGCTCGCGGGTCGAGGATGCGCTCGCCGCCGCCGGAGGCGTGCGGCCCGGGACGGACACCACCGGACTCAACCGGGCCCGGGTGCTGGTCGACGGCGAGCAGGTCGTGGTGGGCGGCCCGCCGCAGCCCGCCCCGGGCGGGTCGGGCTCGGCCTCCGGCCCCGGTTCCGGCGCCGGACCGCTGAGCCTCGGCACGGCCACGGTGGAGCAGTTGGACGGGCTGCCCGGAGTCGGCCCGGTGCTGGCGCGGCACATCGTGGAGTTCCGGACCGCCCGCGGCGGCTTCCGGTCGGTGGAGGAGCTCCGGCAGGTCAACGGCATCGGTGAGCGACGGTTCGCCGATCTGCGCAAGCTGGTCCGGCCGTGAACCGCCCCGAGCACCCGGGCCCGCTGGATCTGCGCCTCGTACCACCAGCGCTGGCCGCGTGGGCGGCGGCGGCCCTCGCTCTCGAAGCACCGGTGGGCTGGACCGTCGTGCTGGCCGGGCTCGGTGTCGTCGCGGCAGGGCTGCTGCTGCTGGCCGCGTGCTGGCATCCGGAGCGGCTGTGGAGGGTCGGGCCGGCCGTGGCCGCCGCCCTGCTGTGCGCGGCTGCCGGAGCGGGGGTGGCGGGTCTGGAGAGGGCCGAGGAGCAGGCCGGGCCGGTCGCGGGGCTGGCCCGTGGGCACGCCAGGGTCTTCGCCGAACTCACCGTCGACTCCGACCCGCGGACCGCCCGCAGCGGGAACGGCCCGCCGGCGGTGCTCCTGGACGCGGTGGTGACCCGGGTGACCGACCCCGACGGCAGGCGGACCCGGGTCGAGACCCCCGTACGGGTGCTGGCCGGACATCCGCAGTGGGCCCGGCTCCAGCCCTCCACCCGGGTGACGGTCGCCGCGCGGCTGGCCCCGGGCCGGGGCGGGGAGCGGGCCGTGGCAGTGCTCCGCCCGGCCGGGGACGACCCGCCGACGGTGACCGGCGGCCCCGTCACCGTCCAGCGGCTCGCCGGGAGACTGCGGGCCGGGCTGCGCGAAGCCACCGAGGGGCTCGCACCGGATGCCCGGGCCCTGCTGCCGGGGCTGGTGGTCGGGGACACCTCCCGGGTACCGCCCGATCTGGACGAGGCGTTCCGGTCCACCGACCTACTGCACCTGCTGGCCGTGTCCGGGTCCAACCTGACCGTGGTGCTGTTCCTGCTCATCGGATCCCCGGCCTCCGCGCAGCGCACCGAACGGGGCGGGCTCGCACCGCGCCTCGGGCTGTCCCTGCGGGCGACGGCCCTGTGCGGGACGGGACTGACGCTGGCGTTCGTGGTGGTCTGTCGGCCGGAACCGAGCGTGCTGCGGGCGGCGGCCTGCGGGGCGATCACGCTGCTGGCCCTCGCGACCGGGCGGCGCAGGTCCCTGGTCCCCGCCCTGGCCGCCGCCGTCCTGTTGCTGGTGCTCCACGACCCGTGGCTGGCCCGCAGCCCCGGTTTCCTGCTCTCGGTCCTGGCGACCGGAGCCCTGCTGACGCTCGGCCCGCGCTGGAGCGAGGCCCTGCAGCGGCGCGGGATGCGGACCCGGTTCGCCGAGGCGCTGGGGGCTGCCGCGGCGGCCCAGGCGGTGTGCGCGCCGGTGGTCGCCGTGCTCTCGGCCCGGGTCAGCCTGGTGGCGGTGCCGTGCAACCTGCTCGCCGAACTCGCGGCGGGCCCGGCGACCGTACTCGGCTTCGCGGCGCTCGCGGCGGCCCCGCTGTCCATGTCCGTCGCGGAGTTGCTCGCCCGGTGCGCGGGGGTGCCGGCCGGGTGGATCGCCGGTGTGGCCCGGGCCGGGGCACGGCTGCCGGGCGCGGAGCTGACCTGGCCGGACGGAGTCACCGGGGGACTGCTCCTCGCCGCCGCCACGCTGGCCGTCGTAGGGCTCTTCGCGCGGATCGGGCATCGGCCGTGGGCGTACTCCGCACTGTCCGTGTTGCTGCTCCTGGCCGTGCTGCGGCCGCCGCAGCTCACCCGTCCGCTCACCGGCTGGCCGCCGCCCGACTGGAGCTACGTCCAGTGCGCGGTGGGCCAGGGTGACGCCGCCGCGCTCGCCGTCGGCCCCGGTACGGCCGTGGTGGTGGATGCCGGCCCGGAACCCGGGCCGGTGGACGAGTGCCTGCGCTCCCTGGGGGTGCGCAAGGTTCCGCTGCTCCTCCTGACGCACTTTCACGCCGACCACGTCGGTGGCCTGTCCGGGGTGTTGCGGGACCGGACGGTGGGTGTGATTCAGACCACCGTGTGGGAAGAGCCGGCAGGTCAGGCCCGGTTCGTCCGGCGCGCTGCGGAGAGCGCCGGCGTCCCAGTCGTGCCGGCGGCGGTGGGGGAGCGGCGCCGGGCCGGACCCCTGGAATGGCAGGTGCTGTGGCCGTCGACCGACGGGCCGCGACCCGAGGGGCCCAACGACGCGAGCGTCGCCCTGCTGGTCCGGGGTGCGGGCCTGACCCTGCTCCTGTTGGGCGATCTCGAACCACCCGCGCAGCGGGCCCTCTTGAGGATGCATCCGGAACTGGGGCGGGTCGACGTACTCAAGGTCGCCCACCACGGTTCCGCGCACCAGGACCCGGGCTTGCAGGCCCGGGTCCGGCCCCGGCTGGCGATCGTGCCGGTCGGTGAGGGCAATCGTTACGGACACCCCGCGCCGGGTACGCTCGCGCAGCTGCGCGGCACGGGTGCGACGGTGCTGCGCACCGATACGGACGGCTCTATCGCGGTCGCTGGGAGCGGTTCGCGGATGCGGGCCGTCCCGTCGCGTCGACGCCGACGCCGACACGGGCATACCGGGCACGGTCCTTCTGTTTGCCCACAACCCAACAGCATGATCGAATGCGTCTTCGCCAGAGCGCTACAAGTCCACACAGCACGGGGGTGCATCAACCATGTTCGGTCGCCGACGGGGGATGGAGACGGCCGGAAGTGCCAGTCCACACACATCCGCGTCACTGACGCTGCCTCATACGGCGCGCCTGCTCAGCTGCCGTGTCCTCGACGCGGTGCACCAGCCTGTCCGGCAAGCCAAGTTCGAGGTGACCGATCCGATCGGCCGACGCGTCGTCAGCGGGGAGACCGACCCCTACGGAGGGTTCACCGCGGCCGTTCCGGAGGGGGAGTACCGCCTCTCCGTCACCGCCGAGGGCTACGCGCCGTTCCACGGGGCGACGCTCGTGGGGGACCCGGCACAGCCCGGCACCGGCGAGATCATCCTCGATGCGGTGGAGCCGCCACTGCTGCCGGTGCCCGGTCACTGGGAGCTCGACCCGACGCATTCGTCGATCGGTTTCACGGCCCAGCACATCGGCTTCGCCCGGATCCGCGGCCGGTTCAACACCTTCGCGGGTGCGGTGCGGATAGCCGACCGCATGGAGGACTCCTCCATGCACGTGATCATCGACGCGGCGAGCATCGACACCGGGCTGCGGCTGCGCGACGACCACCTGAGGTCCGCGGACTTCCTGGACGCGGCGCGGCATCCGACGGTCGAGTTCTACAGCGAGCGGTTCATCCACCGCAGCGGCAGCCGATGGGCCGTCGCGGGCGCCCTGACCCTGCACGGGGTCAGCCGCACGGTGACTCTGGACACCGAGTACCTGGGCCTCGGTACGGGGTTGGAGGGCGAACCGCGCGCCGCCTGCCGGGCGACCGCCGAACTCCACCGCGAGGACTTCACCCTGAACTGGCAGTCGGTGCTGGCCCACGGCATCGCCGCGATCGGTTCGAGCGTGGAAGTGACGCTCGACATCCAGATCGTGCACAAGGCCTGAAACGGGCCCACGGGGCACTACGGGGTCTCCAACCAGCCCTCGTACTCGGCGGCGAGGCCGTCCAGCACCGTGGCGTCGAGCCTTTCCTGCGGGTCCTCGACGACCACCAGCCACTGGGCGTCCTCGGCGTCGTCCTCGCCGGCCAGGGCGTCGCGGAACAGCTGCGGTTCTTCGGGGAGGCCGAAACGGTCCACGGCCTCCTGGGCCACCTCCTCGGCGGCATCGCGGTCGGGCAGCACCAGTACATGTCGCACGTTCACGCGACCATTCTCTGGTACGTGGCGCGGAAGGCTGTCAGTGCGGCGTGGGATGCTGGAGGCGATGGCCACCAGGAAGAACTCCACCGACGATCCGCTCGCCCCGCTCACCCTTGCGGTGGGGCAGGAGGATCTGCTGCTCGACCGCGTCGTACGGGAGGTGGTGGCGGCCGCCCGGGCCGTCGACGCCGACACGGACGTGCGCGACCTCGCACCCGAGCAGCTCCAGCCCGGCACGCTGGCCGAGCTGACCAGCCCGTCGCTCTTCTCCGAGCGCAAGGTACTGGTCGTGCGCAACGCGCAGGACCTGTCCGCCGACACGGTCAAGGAGGTCAAGGCGTACCTCGCGGCGCCGTTCGAGGAGATCATCCTCGTGCTCCTCCACGCGGGCGGCGTCAAGGGCAAGGGACTGCTGGACGCGGCCAGGAAGGCGGGGGCCCGGGAGCTCGCCTGCCCGAAGATGACGAAGGCGGCCGATCGGCTGGCTTTCGTACGGGGTGAGTTCCGCACGCTGGGCCGGTCGGCGACTCCGGAGGCGTGCCAGACGCTGGTCGACGCGATCGGGAGCGACCTGCGGGAGCTGGCGAGTGCGGCGGCGCAGCTGTGCGCCGACGTCGAGGGCACGATCGACGAGGCCGTGGTCGGCCGCTACTACACCGGCCGGGCCGAGGCCTCCAGCTTCACGGTCGCCGACCGGGCGGTCGAAGGGCGGGCGGCGGAGGCCCTCGAAGCGCTGCGGTGGTCCTTGTCCACCGGGGTGGCGCCCGTCCTGATCACCAGCGCGCTGGCCCAGGCGGTCCGGGCGATCGGCAAGCTGGCCTCGGCGCCGCGGGGTGCCCGGCCGGGTGACCTGGCCCGGGATCTGGGCATGCCGCCGTGGAAGATCGACCGGGTTCGTCAGCAGATGCGGGGTTGGTCCGCGGACGGGGTCTCCGAGGCGCTGCGCGCCGTGGCCGCGGCCGACGCGGGGGTCAAGGGCGGCGGCGACGACCCCGAGTACGCGCTGGAGAAGGCCGTCGTCGCGGTGGCCCGCGCAGCCCGCCCCGCACGCCGCTAGGCCCCGACTCCCACCCGCCCGAGGCACACCTACCCAGCTTCACCGGCCCACCCCATCCGCACCGCGCAGGCCTGCCGGTCTTGCGGTGCCGCCGGGCTGCTGCACCCCGGAGTTCCCGTCGGGCCGTTGGGTCCGACGCGCCGGTGTGCCCGGGGAGGCAAGACGAAGGCCCCGGCCGCCCCCCTGGGGAAGGGGGGAGGCCGGGGCCTTCGTCGTACTGATTTGGTGCGCCGCACCCGCGTGGCGAACGCAGGCCGCGTGCGGCGCGGAGTGCCGGTCAGGAGCGGAAGAGAGGGCCCGCTGGATCCCTACCCGGCGATCACATCAGAGCTCAGCCCTGCAGGGAGGCAACCTTGGAGGCCAGCGCCGACTTCTTGTTGGCGGCGGCGTTCTTGTGGATGACACCCTTCGAGACAGCCTTGTCGAGCGCACGCGCGGCGGCGCGGGAAGCCACGGTGGCCTTCTCGACGTCACCGGCGAGGACGGCCTCGCGGGCCTTGCGGATCGCGGTCTTGAGCGAGGACTTGACGGCCTTGTTGCGCAGGCGCGCCTTCTCGTTCGTCTTGTTCCGCTTGATCTGGGACTTGATGTTCGCCACGAAAGAGCCTTTTCAGGTTCAGAGTTTGATCTTCGGATTGTGTCCCGACAGCTGAGAGGGCATACGAGACACAGCTGCCCAGGCTACCAGGCGCGCTCCGACCGGCCCAAACCGAGCGCACTGCCCCGTCCATGGGACCATGGGAACTGCGTACAGATCCGACTTCGCGCCGACGAGAGAGAGCGGCGAGATCCGGACTGTCGCTCAGACCGACGCTCAGAACGCTTCCGACTGCGACCCGAGAATCAGGACACTGCGTGCCCGCGATCCCCAGCCACGTGCCCGAGCCGAGCCGTACCGACCCGGCGCTGATCCGCAACTTCTGCATCATCGCGCACATCGACCACGGCAAGTCGACGCTTGCCGACCGGATGCTCCAGCTCACCGGTGTCGTCGACCAGCGGCAGATGCGCGCCCAGTACCTCGACCGCATGGACATCGAGCGTGAGCGCGGCATCACGATCAAGTCCCAGGCGGTCCGCCTGCCCTGGGCGCCCACCACGGGCGACGACGAGGGCAAGACGCACATCCTCAACATGATCGACACCCCCGGGCACGTCGACTTCACGTACGAGGTCTCGCGCTCCCTCGCCGCCTGCGAGGGCACGATCCTCCTGGTGGACGCCGCCCAGGGCATCGAGGCCCAGACCCTCGCCAACCTGTACCTGGCGATGGAGAACGACCTCGCGATCGTCCCGGTCCTGAACAAGATCGACCTGCCGGCCGCGCAGCCGGAGAAGTTCGCCGAGGAACTCGCGAACCTGGTCGGCTGCCAGCCCGAGGACGTCCTGCGGGTGTCCGCGAAGACCGGTCTCGGCGTGGACGCCCTGCTCGACAAGGTCGTCGCCACCGTCCCGGCCCCGGTCGGCGTCAAGGAAGCCCCCGCCCGGGCGATGATCTTCGACTCGGTCTACGACTCGTACCGCGGCGTCGTGACGTACGTCCGTGTGGTCGACGGTCAGCTCAACAAGCGCGAGCGCATCCGGATGATGTCCACCGGCGCCACCCACGAGCTGCTGGAGATCGGCGTCTCCTCCCCGGAGATGACCCCGGCCGACGGCATCGGCGTCGGCGAGGTGGGCTACATCATCACCGGCGTGAAGGACGTCCGTCAGTCCAAGGTCGGTGACACCATCACCAGCCTGAGCAACGGCGCCACCGAGGCCCTCGGCGGCTACAAGGACCCGAAGCCGATGGTCTTCTCGGGCCTCTACCCGCTCGACGGTTCGGACTACCCGGACCTGCGCGAGGCCCTGGACAAGCTCCAGCTCAACGACGCGGCGCTCGTCTACGAGCCGGAGACCTCCGCGGCGCTGGGCTTCGGCTTCCGCGTCGGCTTCCTCGGCCTGCTGCACCTGGACGTGGTCCGCGAGCGTCTCGAGCGCGAGTTCGGCCTCGACCTGATCGCCACCGCGCCGAACGTGGTCTACCGCGTCGTCATGGAGGACGGCAAGGAAGTCACCGTCACCAACCCGAGCGAGTTCCCCGAGGGCAAGATCTCGGACGTGTTCGAGCCGGTCGTGCGGGCCACCGTGCTCGCGCCCACCGAGTTCATCGGCGCGATCATGGAGCTCTGCCAGACCCGTCGCGGCACGCTCCTCGGCATGGACTACCTCTCCGAGGACCGGGTCGAGATCCGCTACACCCTTCCGCTCGCGGAGATCGTCTTCGACTTCTTCGACCAGTTGAAGTCCAAGACGCGCGGCTACGCCTCCCTCGACTACGAGCCCACCGGCGAGCAGTCCTCCAGCCTGGTCAAGGTCGACATCCTGCTGCACGGCGACAAGGTCGACGCCTTCTCCGCGGTCTGCCACAAGGACGCCGCGTACGCCTACGGTGTGCGCCTCGTCGCCAAGCTGCGCGAGCTCATCCCGCGGCAGGCCTTCGAGGTGCCGATCCAGGCAGCCGTCGGCTCGCGCGTCATCGCCCGCGAGACCATCCGCGCCATCCGCAAGGACGTCCTCGCCAAGTGCTACGGCGGTGACATCTCCCGCAAGCGGAAGCTGCTGGAGAAGCAGAAGGAAGGCAAGAAGCGCATGAAGATGGTCGGCTCCGTGGAGGTCCCGCAGGAGGCCTTCATCGCCGTCCTCTCCAGCGACGAGTCCGGTGGCAAGAAGAAGTAGCCCCGACCGTGAACGGCATACGAAACGGGCCCCCGCACAGACGTGCGGGGGCCCGTTTCGTTATGAATCGGCGTCTCAAGGGCTCTTACGCGCCAGGCGGAGGGCCCCTAGTCTGATCACTACCCGTTGGTTACTCGCCAGTTACAAGCCTTGGTTGCAAGCCCTGTTGGAAGCCCTCATTCACCGCCTTGAATGACGGGCCCTGCCGCGTGGTCCGGAGGACGTCCGTGAGCGACACACAGACCTTGATCGAGAACCGCCCGCCCACCGTGGCGGCCCTCTTCCTTGAGCGCGTCGCCGCCACGCCGAACGTCGAGGCCTACCGGTTCCCGGTGCCCGCGGCCGGCGGCAGCGGCCCCGACGACTGGAAGTCGCTGAGCTGGGGCCAGGCGGCCGAGCGGGTCTTCGGCATCGCCGCGGGCCTGCTCGACCTCGGTCTCCAGCCTGAGGAGCGGGTCGCGCTCGCGTCCAACACCCGGGTGGAGTGGATCCTCTCCGACCTGGGCGTCATGTGCGCCGGCGGCGCCGTGACCACCATCTACCCCAGCACCAACGCCGAGGAATCGGCCTTCATCCTCTCCGACTCGGCCAGCCGGGTGCTGATCGCCGAGGACGCGTCCCAGCTGGCCAAGGCCCGCGAGCGCCGCGCCGACCTGCCCGAGCTCGCCCACGTGGTGGTCCTGGAGTCCGCCGACGCCGTGGCGGTCGAGGGCGACCCGGAGGGCTGGGTGCTCTCCCTCGCCGAGCTGGAGGCGCGCGGCAAGGAGTACCTCGCCAAGCACCCGGAGGCGATCAAGGAGCGGATCGCGGCCATCACCGCCGACCAGCTCGCCACGCTCATCTACACCTCGGGCACCACCGGCCGTCCCAAGGGCGTGCGCCTCCCGCACGACAACTGGTCGTACATGGCCAAGGCGACCGTGGCCACCGGCATGATCTCCAGCGACGACGTCCAGTACCTGTGGCTGCCGCTCGCCCATGTCTTCGGCAAGGTCCTGACCTCCGGCCAGATCGAGGTCGGGCACGTCACCGCCGTCGACGGCCGGATCGACAAGATCATCGAGAACCTGCCGGTCGTCCAGCCCACCTATATGGCGGCCGTCCCGCGCATCTTCGAGAAGGTCTACAACGGGGTCGCGGGCAAGGCCCGGGCCGGCGGCGGCGCGAAGTACAAGATCTTCCAGTGGTCGGTCGGCGTCGCCCGCGAGTACGCCAAGGTCACCCAGGACAACTACCGTCGCACCGGCCGGGCCACGGCCCCCTTCGGCCTCACGACCAAGCACAAGATCGCTGACGCGCTCGTCTACTCCAAGCTCCGCGACGCCTTCGGCGGCCGGCTGCGCGCCGCCGTCTCCGGCGCCTCCGCCCTGGCTCCCGAAATCGGCTACTTCTTCGCCGGCGCGGGCATCAACATCCTGGAGGGTTACGGGCTCACCGAGTCCAGCGCCGCCTCCTTCGTCAACCCGGGCGAGGCCTACCGCACCGGCACCGTCGGCAAGCCGCTGCCCGGCACCGAGGTCCGCATCGCCGACGACGGCGAGATCCTGCTGCGCGGCCCCGGCATCATGCAGGGCTACCACATGCAGCCCGACAAGACCGCCGAGGTGCTGGAGGAGGACGGCTGGCTGCACACCGGCGACATCGGCGAGCTCTCGCCCGACGGCTACCTGCGCATCACCGACCGCAAGAAGGACCTGATCAAGACCTCGAACGGGAAGTACGTCGCCCCGGCCGAGGTGGAGGGCCAGTTCAAGGCGATCTGCCCGTACGTCTCCAGCATCGTGGTGCACGGCGCCGACCGGAACTTCTGCACCGCCCTGATCGCGCTCGACGAGCCGTCGATCCTGGGCTGGGCGGCCGAGAACGGGCTGGAGGGCAAGACGTACGCCGAAGTCCTGGCCGCGGCGGAGACGAACCGGTTGGTCGAGACGTACGTCCAGACCCTCAACGAGGGCCTGCAGCGGTGGCAGACGGTCAAGAAGTTCCGGATCCTGCCGCGCGACCTCGACGTGGAGCACGGCGACCTCACGCCCAGCCTGAAGCTGAAGCGGCCGGCCGTCGAGCGTGAGTTCAAGCACCTCATCGACGAGATGTACGAGGGCTCCCGGGAGGCGTAGGGCCCGGTAGCGAGCCGGACGGGGCGGGGCGGCGGGCCGCCCCGCGCACCCCGCCGTACGCCTCCGGCCGGGCCTCCCGCCCACACCCGGCCGGCTCGCCCCGCCGGGTGCGGGAGAATGGTGGCATGCCTTCCGCACTGCCCGACGGTGAACCCATGCCCGCAGACGGCTCGCTGCCGTCGCACGCCCTGGCGGGGGCGGGGGACCGGCCGCTCGGCTTCTACCTGCACGTTCCGTACTGCGCCACACGCTGCGGGTACTGCGACTTCAACACCTACACGGCCACCGAGCTGCGGGGCACCGGCGGCGTGCTCGCGTCGCGGGAGAACTACGCCGACACCCTGATCGACGAGGTCCGCCTCGCCCGCAAGGTGCTCGGGGACGATCCGAGGGCCGTGCGGACCGTGTTCGTGGGCGGCGGTACGCCGACGCTGCTGCCGGCCGCCGACCTCGTCCGGATGCTCGCGGCGATCCGCGACGAGTTCGGCCTCGCCGAGGACGCCGAAATCACCACGGAGGCCAACCCGGAGTCCGTGAACCCCGCGTACCTGGCCGAGCTGCGGGCCGGCGGCTTCAACCGCATCTCCTTCGGCATGCAGAGTGCGAAGCAGCACGTCCTGAAGGTGCTCGACCGCACGCACACGCCGGGCCGGCCCGAGGCGTGCGTCGCGGAGGCGCGCGCGGCGGGCTTCGAGCACGTCAACCTGGACCTGATCTACGGCACCCCCGGCGAGTCGGACGACGACTGGCGGGCCTCCCTCTCGGCCGCGCTGGGGGCCGGGCCCGACCACATCAGCGCCTACGCGCTGATCGTGGAGGAGGGCACCCAACTGGCGCGCCGGATCCGGCGGGGCGAGGTCCCCATGACCGACGACGACGTGCACGCGGACCGCTACCTGATCGCGGACTCGGTGATGGCCGAGGCCGGGTACTCCTGGTACGAGGTCTCGAACTGGGCCACCTCGGAGGCGGGCCGCTGCCTGCACAACGAGCTGTACTGGCGGGGCGCGGACTGGTGGGGAGCGGGACCGGGAGCGCACTCGCACGTGGGCGGGGTGCGGTGGTGGAACGTGAAGCACCCCGGCGCGTACGCCGCCGCGCTCGCCGAGGGCCGCTCTCCCGGCGCGGGGCGCGAGCTCCTGTCGCAGGAGGATCGGCGGGTGGAGCGCATCCTGCTGGAGCTGCGTCTGGTGGACGGAGTGCCGCTGTCCCTGCTGGCCCCGGCGGGCCTCGCCGCCGCGGGCAGGGCCCTGGCCGACGGACTCCTGGAACCGGGCCCGTACGGGGCGGGACGTGCCGTGCTGACCCTGCGCGGGCGCCTGCTGGCCGACGCGGTGGTCCGCGACCTGGTCGACTGACGAGCGACCCGGCCGGAGGCGGCGCCCCGCGCGGGCTCCGCCGTCACGCCGTGACGTGGTCGATCAGATGCTCCACCGCTCCCAGCAGGGTCGGTTCCAGGTCCTTGTACGAGGTCACGCGGGACAGGATGTGCTGCCACGCGGCGCCGGTGTTCTGCGGCCAGCCCAGAGCCCGGCAGACGCCCGTCTTCCAGTCCTGGCCCCTCGGAACCACCGGCCACGCCCCGATGCCCAGTGCAGACGGCTTCACCGCCTGCCAGACGTCCACGTACGGGTGGCCGACGATCAGGACGTCCGGGGAGGTCACCGACGCCGCGATGCGGGACTCCTTGGAGCCGGGGACCAGGTGGTCGACCAGGACGCCCAGGCGGGCGTCGGGGGCCGGGGCGAAGTCCGCCACGACGGCGGGGAGGTCGTCGACGCCCTCCAGGTACTCCACCACCACGCCCTCGATCCGCAGGTCGTCGCCCCAGACCCGCTCCACCAGCTCGGCGTCGTGCCGGCCCTCGACGTAGATCCGCCCCGCCCGGGCCACCCGCGCCCGCGCCCCGGGGACGGCGATCGAACCCGAGGCGGTGCGGAGCGGGGCCCGTGGGCCGCGGGAGGGCCGGGTGAGGGTCACCACGGCTCCCTCCAGCAGGAACCCCCGCGGCTCCAGCGGGAACACCCGCCGCTTGCCGAAGCGGTCCTCCAGGGTCACCGTGCCCGCCTCGCAGGCCACCACCGCGCCGCAGAAGTCCGTACCCGCCACCTCGACCACCAGGTCGGGCTCGGCCGGTACCTCCGGGACGGCCTTGGCGCGCTTCCACTGCGGGGTCAGGTCGGGGGAGTAGTCACGCATCCGGCCGACAGTAGAAGAGAGCCCGCCGTCAGGAGCCCGACACGCCGAACTGCACCCGCAGTGTGTCCCGTTGCGCACGGACGAAAGCCGCGTCGACCACCGCTCCGTGACCCGGCACGTACAGCGCGTCGTCACCGCCCAGCGCCAGCAGCCGGTCCAGCGCGGCGGGCCACTGCGCGGGCACCGCGTCCGGGCCCACCGACGGTTCGCCCGACTCCTCGACCAGGTCGCCGCAGAACACCGCCTCGCGCCCGCAGGGAACGAACACGGCCAGGTCGTGCCGGGTGTGTCCCGGGCCCACGTTCGCCAGCAGCACCTGCACCCCGCCCAGGTCCAGTGTCCACTCGCCCGACACCAGGTGCCTCGGCGCCACCAACAGGTCCACGGACTCGGCGGCCTCGGCCTCGGCGAGCCCGTGCCGCACCGCGTCACCGCGCAGCTCGTCCCGGCCGACCGTGAGCAGCGCGTCGAGTCCGACCGCCCCGTAGACCTCGGCGCCCGCGAAGGCGGCACCGCCCAGTACGTGGTCGAAATGTCCGTGCGTGAATGCGATATGGGTCACGCGCCGGCCCGTCAGCCGCTCCGCTTCCGCCCGCAGCTGGGCGCCCTCCCGTACGCACGAACCGGGGTCGATCAGGAGTACCGAACGGTCTCCCACCACCAGTCCCACGGTGCAGTCCCACACCGGGAGCCGCCTCCGGCCGGTCCGCCCGGTCAACCGCTCCCAGCCCGCCTCTTCCCAATGCACGTCCATGCCGCGACGCTACCCTGGCGGGCCGCCCTTGCCAGGGGCTGACCGGCCGGCCGTACACTGGCCGGAGGCCTCTGGCACTCGAACGCGCAGAGTGCCAACGAAGCAGATGAAACCGACCACGACGATCGACGACGACCAGCTGGAGGTGTGCGCGATGCTCAGCGAACGCAGACTCGAGGTGCTGCGCGCCATCGTCCAGGACTACGTCGGGACGGAGGAGCCGGTCGGCTCCAAGGCGCTCACCGAGCGGCACCGCCTCGGCGTCTCGCCCGCCACCGTCCGCAACGACATGGCCGTGCTGGAGGAGGAGGGCTACATCGCCCAGCCCCACACCAGCGCCGGTCGGATCCCCACGGACAAGGGCTACCGGCTCTTCGTCGACAAGCTGGCGGGGGTCAAGCCGCTGTCGACGCCCGAGCGCCGGGCCATCCAGAACTTCCTCGACGGGGCCGTCGACCTCGACGACGTCGTGGGCCGGACCGTGCGGCTGCTCGCGCAGCTCACCCGACAGGTCGCCGTCGTCCAGTACCCGTCGCTGACCCGGTCCACGGTCCGGCACGTCGAGTTGTTGTCGCTCGCTCCGGCCCGGCTCATGCTGGTGCTGATCACCGACACCGGACGGGTGGAGCAACGGCTCGTCGACTGCCAGATCCCCTTCAGCGAGACCTCGCTCGCCGATCTGCGGGCGCGCCTCAACAGCCGGGTCGTCGGCCGCCGGTTCACCGACGTGCCGCAGCTCGTGCAGGACCTGCCGGAGTCGTTCGAGCCGGAGGACCGCGCCACGGTGTCGACCGTGCTCGCGACCCTGCTGGAGACGCTGGTCGAGGAGGCGGAGGAGCGACTGGTGATCGGCGGGACCGCCAATCTCACGCGCTTCGGACACGATTTTCCCCTGACGATCAGGCCGGTGCTCGAAGCACTTGAGGAGCATGTCGTGCTCCTCAAGCTGCTGGGCGAGGCCAATGAGTCGGGAATGGCCGTGCGGATCGGGCACGAGAATGCCTACGAGGGACTGAACTCCACGTCGGTCGTCTCGGTCGGCTACGGTTCGGGCGGCGAGACAGTCGCCAAAATGGGCGTGGTCGGACCGACCCGCATGGACTACCCCGGAACGATGGGAGCGGTACGCGCAGTGGCACGTTACGTCGGACAGATCCTGGCGGAGTCGTAAGTGGCCACGGACTACTACGCCGTCCTCGGCGTACGCCGCGACGCATCGCAGGACGAGATCAAGAAGGCCTTCCGCCGCCTCGCGCGTGAACTCCACCCGGACGTGAATCCGGATCCGAAGACGCAGGAGCGCTTCAAGGAGATCAACGCGGCGTACGAAGTCCTCTCGGACCCGCAGAAGAAACAGGTCTACGACCTCGGCGGCGACCCGCTGTCCTCCTCGGGCGGTGGCGGCGGCGCGGGCGGATTCGGTGCGGGTGGCTTCGGCAACTTCTCCGACATCATGGACGCCTTCTTCGGCCAGGCCTCGCAGCGCGGACCGCGCTCGCGGACCCGGCGCGGCCAGGACGCCATGATCCGCCTCGACCTGGAGTTGGACGAGGCCGCCTTCGGCACGACCAAGGACATCCAGGTCGACACGGCCGTCGTCTGCACCACCTGCTCCGGCGAGGGGGCGGCCCCCGGCACCTCGGCGCAGACATGTGACATGTGCCGTGGCCGCGGTGAGGTGTCGCAGGTCACCCGGTCCTTCTTGGGCCAGGTCATGACCTCGCGCCCCTGCCCCCAGTGCCAGGGCTTCGGCACCGTGGTCCCCACCCCGTGCCCCGAGTGCGCGGGCGACGGCCGGGTCCGCTCCCGCCGCAGCCTCACGGTCAAGATCCCGGCCGGTGTCGAGAACGGCACCCGGATCCAGCTCGCGGGCGAGGGCGAGGTCGGCCCCGGCGGCGGCCCCGCCGGTGACCTGTACGTGGAGATCCACGAGCTGTCGCACCCGACGTTCCAGCGGCGCGGGGACGACCTGCACTGCACGGTGACCATCCCCATGACGGCCGCGGCCCTGGGGACCAAGTGCCCCCTGGAGACGCTGGACGGTCTGGAGGAGATCGACATCCGGCCCGGCACCGGCTCGGGCCAGTCGATCCCGCTGCACGGGCGCGGCGTCACGCACCTGCGCGGCGGCGGCCGTGGCGACCTGATCGTCCACGTCGAGGTCACCACCCCGAGCAAGCTGGACGCCCAGCAGGAGGAGCTGCTGCGCCAGCTCGCCAAGCTGCGCGGCGAGGAGCGGCCCATGGGCCAGTTCGCGCCGGGTCAGCAGGGCCTGTTCAGCCGCCTGAAGGACGCCTTCAACGGCCGCTGACCTGCGGGTGAGTGCGCTTACGAGCCCGGTCCGGGGATGCCCCGGACCGGGCTCGGCGTTGTGATCCGGACGCCTCCGGTGAATCCGACTATGCCAAGCGAATGTGTGATTCGGCCCCATGAGCGGGACGTGGCACGATGCAGTCCATGTCCTCCGCACCGAACGGTCTCTCCCCGTACCCGATCGTGCAGGCTCCCATGGCGGGCGGTGCCTCCTGTCCGCCGCTCGCCGCCGCCGTGTGCGAGGCGGGCGGGCTGGGCTTCCTCGCCGGCGGCTACAAGACCGCCGACGGCATGTACCAGGAGATCAAGCGGCTGCGCGCGCTCACCCGGCGCCCGTTCGGCGTGAACCTCTTCATGCCGCAGACGGGTTACGTGGACCCGGCCGCCGTGGAGGCGTACCGCGGGCAACTGGCCGGTGAGGCCAGCTGGTACGAGATCTCCCTGGCCGACGAGGACATCATCGGCACCAGCGACGACGGCTACGACGCCAAGCTCGCGATCCTCCTCGAAGACCCGGTTCCCGTGGTCTCGTTCACCTTCGGTTGCCCCTCGCCCGTGGTCCTCGCCGCCCTGCGCAAGGCGGGCTCGTCCTCCGTCGTCACCGTCACCTCGGTCGACGAGGCCCGCGCCGCACAGGCGGCGGGGGCCGACACCGTCTGCGTCCAGGGCGTGGAGGCGGGCGGCCACCAGGGCACCCACCGGGACGACCCGCAGACCGACGGCACGGCCGGCGTGGGCCTGCTGGCGCTGGTGGCGCAGGTGCGCGAGGCCGTGGCCCTGCCGATCATCGCGGCGGGCGGCCTGATGCGGGGCTCGCAGATCGCGGCCCTGCTGGCGGCGGGCGCGGAGGCGGCGCAGCTCGGCACCGCGTTCCTGGCCTGCCCCGAGTCGGGGGCGCACCCCCTGCACAAGAAGGCGCTGACGGACCCCCTGTTCGCCCACACCGAGCTGACCAGGGCGTTCTCGGGACGGCCGGCGCGCGGCCTGGTGAACCGTTTCATGCGGGAGCACGGGCCCTACGCCCCGGCCGCCTACCCACAGGTCCACCACATGACCGCCGGGCTGCGCAAGGCAGCCGCCGCGGCCGGCGACCCGCAGGGCATGGCCCTGTGGGCGGGCCAGGGGCACCGGCTGGCACGGGCGCTGCCCGCGGCAGAGCTGGTGGAGGTGCTGACGGCCGAACTGGCCGAGGCGCAGAGCGCGTTGAAAGAAATGCAGAAGAGGAGTACGTCATGACCGCCCCCGTGTTCGTGGTCGAAGGGGTCCCCGCCGGGCCGGAGTTCACCCTGGACGGCCCGGAGGGTCGGCACGCGGTGTCCGTGAAGCGGCTGGGCCCCGGCGAGGCGGTGGTCCTCACGGACGGCCGCGGCGGCTGGGCGGAGGGCGTGGTCAAGGCGGCGGAGGGCAAGGACCGGCTGGTCGTCTCCGTGTCCGCCACGGGCCGGGAACCGGAACCGGCCGTCCGGATCACCGTCGTCCAGGCCCTCCCCAAGGGAGATCGCGGAGAGCTCGCGGTCGAGACCATGACCGAGACGGGCGTGGACGCGATCGTCCCCTGGCAGGCCTCGCGCTGCATTACCCAGTGGCGCGGCGACCGTGGTGCCAAATCCCTGGCCAAGTGGCGGGCCACGGCCCGGGAGGCGGGCAAGCAGTCCCGCAGGGTCCGCTTCCCGGACGTGGCGGAAGCCGCGTCCACGAAGCAGGTCGCAGCGCTGCTGGCCGACGCCGACCTCGCGATGGTCCTCCACGAGGACCGGGACGCCCCCTCGGGGGCGCTGGCCTCGGCCGACCTCCCGACCGAGGGCTCCATCGTCCTCGTGGTCGGCCCGGAGGGCGGAGTATCCCCGGACGAACTGGCGACGTTCGCAGCGGTCGGCGCCCACCCCTACCGGCTGGGCTCCTCGGTCCTGCGCACCTCCACGGCGGGCACCGCTGCCACGGCGGTCCTCCTGGCCCGCACCGGCCGCTGGTCCTGAAACGCACGTGAGGCCGTATCCGGCGCCGGATACGATGCCCGGGCTGATCAATGCGGCGTCGACGGACCCGTCGACGCCGCCGTCACGGAAGGCGGAGCAATGGCCGGGGAACCGCAGGCGGACTGCCTGTTCTGCAAGATCGTCGCGGGGATCATCCCGGCGACCGTGGTCCAGGAGACCGAGACGACCTTCGCCTTCCGGGACATCAACCCGCAAGCGCCCATGCACGTCCTGGTGATCCCCCGGGTGCACTACCCCGACGCCGGCTCGCTCGCCGCCGCCGAGCCGACCATCGCCGCCGACGTACTGAGCGTGGCGGCGCAGATCGCAGCCGACGAGAAGGTCGACGACTACGGCTACCGGATCGTGTTCAACACCGGCACCGGCGCCGGCCAGACCGTCTTCCACGCGCACGCGCACGTCCTCGGCGGGCGCGGCCTCGAATGGCCCCCCGGATAGATCGTGTCCGCAAGAGAGTTCGTGGTGCTGGGCACCGCCAGCCAGGTGCCCACCCGCCACCGCAACCACAACGGCTACCTCCTGCGCTGGGACGGCGAGGGCATCCTCTTCGACCCGGGCGAGGGTACCCAGCGCCAGATGCTCCGCGCCGGAGTGGCCGCGCACGACATCAACCGGATCTGCATCACCCACTTCCACGGTGACCACAGCCTCGGCCTCGCCGGTGTGATCCAGCGCATCAACCTCGACCGGGTCCCGCACCCCGTGACTGCGCACTACCCGGCCTCGGGTCAGAAGTTCTTCGACCGGCTCCGCTACGCCACGGCCTACCGGGAGACCGTCGCGCTCCGCGAGGAACCCGTGGCCGGGGACGGGACGCTGGCCCAGGGGCCCCCGTACGTTCTGGAAGCCCGCCTGCTCTCGCACCCGGTGGAGTCCTTCGGCTACCGGCTCACCGAGCCGGACGGACGCCGCATGGTGCCCGAACTGCTCGCGCGACACGGGATCAAGGGGCCCGACGTGGGCCGGATCCAGCGCGAGGGGGTGCTCGGCGGGGTCACGCTCGACGACGTCAGCGAGCACAAGCCGGGGCAGCGCTTCGGGTTCGTCATGGACACCCGGCTCTGTCCCGGGGTGCACGCGCTCGCGGAGGGCTGCGACATGCTGGTGATCGAGTCCACGTTCCTCGACGCGGACGAGGCGCTGGCCACCGACCACGGGCACCTCACCGCGGGTCAGGCCGCCCGGGTCGCGCGCGACGCGGGCGTACGGCACCTCGTGCTGACGCACTTCTCGCAGCGCTACACCGACCCGTGGGAGTTCGAACGCCAGGCCCGCGCGGCCGGCTTCGAGGGCGAGCTGACGATTGCCGCGGACCTCGCCCGGGTCCCCCTGCCGAAGCGCGCCTGAGCCCCAACCGCGCTGCCGCCGCCCCTGGCGTCGCCACACCGGCCCGGGCCTGAGCCCCAACCGCGCTGCCGCCGCCCCTGGCGTCGCCACACCGGCCCGGGCCTGAGCCCCAACCGCGCTGCCGCCGCCCCTGGCGTCGCCA
>NZ_JBEXQA010000005.1:0-160462 GCF_040612395.1 Streptomyces sp. NPDC006430 | reverse complement strand
CACCGGCCCGGGCCCTCAGGGGCCCGCGGGTCGTGCGCAGCGTGGGTGCGGAGCCCGCCAGGATCACCCCACAGCCGCGCGGGCAGCGGCATTACCGTGCGCATCGGGAAGGGCGGAGCGGGAGTGACATGCGACACACTGGGGTTTGAGCGCGGCGAGGACGGGCATAGCTGGCAGCTTTCCCTCGCATGCCCGCTCGCAGAAACGACCCTTCGTATCAAACGGGGAGTGCACCGTGACCAGTCGGGACAGCCGGACCAGCCGCAGCGCGATCGTGGACCCGCTCGGTCCGCTGCGCGACCCCCAGGAACCGGGGTGCGACGTCTTCCTGACCGGCACGGTCTTCCTCGACATCATTTTCACCGGCCTCGACTCGGCCCCCGTGCGCGGAACGGAGTCCTGGGCGCGCGGCATGGGCTCCAGCCCCGGGGGAGTGGCCAACATGGCCACCGCGCTGGCCCGGCTCGGCCTGCGCACCTCGCTGGCCGCGGCGTTCGGCGATGACCACTACGGCGAGTACTGCTGGGACGCGCTCGAACAGGGCGAGGGCATCGACCTGTCGATGTCGCGGACCATCCCGGGCTGGCACAGCCCGGTCACGGTCTCCATGGCGTACGAGGGCGAGCGCACGATGGTCTCGCACGGCCACGAGGCTCCCCCCGCCTTCGGCGCGGCGACCCCCACGGCCCCGGCGGGCGCCGCCCCCTTCCCACAGTGCCCGCCGCTCACCCGCGCGGCCGTCGCCTCGCTGGGGCCGGGGCGGACGGACGGTTGGATCGCGGAGGCGGCCCGGCGCGGGGCGCGGATCTTCGCGGACGTGGGGTGGGACGAGAGCGGGCGGTGGGACCTGGGGGCACTGGCCGACCTGGAGCACTGTGAGGCATTCCTGCCGAATGCGGGGGAGGCCATGCGCTACGCGCGGACCGACTGCCCGAGAGCGGCGGCGCGGGCGCTCGCGGAGCGGGTGCCGGTCGCGGTGGTGACGATGGGCGCGGAGGGCTCGTACGCGGTGGACGGGCGGACCGGTGAGACGGCGGAGGTCCAGGGCATCGCGGTGGACGCGCTGGACCCGACGGGGGCGGGGGACGTCTTCGTGGCGGGCTTCGTCACCGGGACGCTGGCCGGGTGGCCGCTGGCGGACCGGCTGGCCTTCGCCGGTCTGACGGCTGCCCTGTCGGTCCAGGAGTTCGGCGGCTCCCTGTCGGCTCCCGGGTGGCCGGAGGTGGCCCACTGGTGGCGGACGGCTCCCGAGGCCCTGCGACCGCGCTACGGCTTCCTGGACGCGCTGGTCCCGCCGGGCGCTGCGCCGGCGGCCCGCCGCAGGGCGGTCCCGACGATCGGCTTCCGCCACTCCGCCTAGTGCTGTGACCGGAGGGTTTGCCGGGAGGCCCGTGGCGTCCGGTGCGATGGATCGCGAGGCGGAGGGCTATGACTCGTACGGGACGTATGTGCGTGGTGCGGCAACGCGGCGAGGTGCCGTGCCGGGCGTCGCTGGCCGATGAACCTTCCCGGTCACAGCACTGGCTCCGGCCGGGCACGGTGGTCGTGCCGGGCCGGCGGGCGCCGGCTGGCCGGTCGGGGGCCGGAAAACCCCTCGGGGATGGCGCGGCGCCGACGTACCCTTGGTACTCCGGAGGTCGTCGATCGGCGCGGCCCCTCAGCGGGAGGTATGCGCAGGCCACAGTGCCGGCCCATGACTCAGACACCCACAGCCCAGACACCGGCGCAGGGGCAGGCGCGAGCCCACTTCACCGTTCCGGCCAGGCACCCGATGGTGACGGTGCTCGGCTCGGGTGACGCCCTGTTGCGCGTGATCGAGAGGGCCTTCCCGAAGGCCGACATCCATGTTCGGGGCAATCAGGTCAGTGCGATCGGGGAAGCGGCGGAAGTCGCCCTGATCCAGCGCCTGTTCGACGAGATGATGCTGGTGCTCCGCACCGGGCAGCCGATGACGGAGGACGCAGTGGAACGCTCGATCGCCATGCTCCGGGCGGGTGACAACGGCAACGGGCCGGACGAGACGCCCGCAGAGGTGCTCACCCAGAACATCCTCTCCAGCCGCGGTCGCACCATCCGCCCCAAGACCCTCAACCAGAAGCGGTACGTCGACGCGATCGACAAGAACACGATCGTGTTCGGCATCGGCCCCGCCGGTACCGGCAAGACCTACCTCGCCATGGCCAAGGCGGTCCAGGCCCTGCAGTCCAAGCAGGTCAGCCGGATCATCCTGACCCGCCCCGCCGTCGAGGCCGGAGAGCGGCTCGGCTTCCTGCCCGGCACGCTCTTCGACAAGATCGACCCGTACCTGCGCCCGCTGTACGACGCACTGCACGACATGATCGACCCGGATTCGATCCCGCGGCTCATGGCGGCCGGGACCATCGAGGTGGCCCCCCTGGCGTACATGCGTGGTCGTGCTCAACCCGTCTTCACGAAGGTCCTGACGCCCGACGGCTGGCGTCCCATCGGCGACCTTCAGGTGGGTGACCTGGTTGTCGGATCGAACGGCGAGCCGACCCCGGTTCTCGGCGTCTACCCGCAGGGCGAGAAGGACATCTACCGCGTCACGGCTCAGGACGGCTCCTGGACCCTGTGCTGCGGCGAGCATTTGTGGACGGTCCGTACGGCCTCGGACAAGCGGCGTGACAAGCCGTGGCGGGTCCTGGAGACCAAGGAGATGATCGGCAATCTCCGCGCCGCGCACGCCCGCCGCTACGAGCTGCCGCTGCTCACCGCTCCCGTCGAGTTCCCGGAGCGCGAGGTCCCCATGGACCCGTACGCGCTGGGTCTGCTACTCGGTGATGGTTGCCTGACAGGTTCCACCACACCGTCCTACTCCACGGAGGACGAGGAACTCGTCCAGGCGCTGGAGACGGCACTCGTCGGAGTCTCCGTACGCCACAAGGGCGGTCCCGACTATGTGCTGAACAGGGTGAAGGCGCCGGGGGACCTGGTCACTCTGGAGAATCCCGTCACTCGGGTCATGCGTGAACTCGACCTGCTCGGCAGCCGGTCGCACTCTAAGTTCGTCCCGGACGACTACCTGTTCAACACGGCGGAGATCCGTCTCGCGGTACTCCAGGGCCTGCTGGACTCCGATGGAGGTCCGGTAATCCAGCGGGACCGCACCTGCCGTGTCCAGTACTCCACGACGTCGATCGTCCTGCGCGATGACGTGATCGCGCTCGTCCAGTCCCTCGGCGGTGTGGCCTACACGCGTCGCCGCACGGCGGAAGGCCGTAAGCAGGGCACCGCCCTGGCAGCCCACCGACATGACTCGCACGTCCTCGACATCCGCCTGCCCGAGGCCATCGAGCCGTTCCGCCTCACCCGCAAGCGGGACGCGTACCACGCGGTCGGCGGCGGACGCCCGATGCGGTTCATCGACTCCATCGAGCCCGCGGGTCGGGAGGAGGCGGTGTGCATCCAGGTCGCCGCAGAGGACTCGCTGTACGTCACGCAGGACTACCTGCTGACGCACAACACGCTCAATGACGCCTTCGTCGTCCTCGACGAGGCGCAGAACACGACCGCCGAGCAGATGAAGATGTTCCTGACCCGCCTCGGGTTCGACTCGAAGATCGTCGTCACCGGTGACGTCACGCAGGTCGACCTGCCCGGTGGGGCCAAGAGCGGTCTGCGGCAGGTGCAGGAGATCCTCGAAGGGGTCCCGGACATCCACTTCTCGCGGCTCACGTCCGAGGATGTCATCCGGCACAAGCTGGTCGGCCGTATCGTCGATGCGTACGAGAAGTACGACGACAGCCAGGACGCCCTGCCGTCCCGGAACGGCTACCAGCGGAAGTAGAACCCAGCGCACCATGTCGATCGACGTCAACAACGAGTCCGGAACCGAGGTCGACGAGCGGGCGATCCTCGACATCGCCCGCTACGCGCTCACCCGGATGCGGATCCACCCGCTGTCCGAGCTCTCCGTCATCGTCGTCGACGAGGACGCCATGGAGCAGCTCCACATCCAGTGGATGGACCTGCCGGGTCCCACCGACGTCATGTCCTTCCCGATGGACGAGCTCCGTCCGCCGGCGAAGGACGACGAGGAGCCCCCGCAGGGGCTCCTCGGCGACATCGTGCTCTGCCCCGAGGTGGCCAAGAAGCAGGGCGAGGACGCCCCGACCCAGCACTCCATGGACGAGGAGCTCCAGCTCCTCACCGTCCACGGGGTGCTGCACCTGCTCGGGTACGACCACGAGGAGCCGGACGAGAAGGCCGAGATGTTCGGTCTCCAAGCGGCCATCGTCGACGGGTGGCGCGGTGAGCGCGGCATGACCGGTCCGTCCCCGGCCCCGACCGTCTCGTGACCGCCCCGCAGTTGATCACCGGCGCGGTGCTGCTGGTGGTGGTGGCCTGGTTCGCGGCGTGCGCCGAGTCCGGGATCGCCCGGGTCTCCATCTTCCGCGCCGAGCAGGCCGTACGGGAGGGCCGGCGCGGCAGCGAAAAGCTCGCCCAGGTCGCCGGCGACCCCACCCGCTACCTGAACGTGGCACTCCTGGTCCGGGTCACCTGCGAGATGGCGGCGGGGGTGCTCGTCACGTACGTCTGCCTCGACGAGTTCGGCGAGAACTGGACGGCGCTGCTCGTCGCGATCGCGGTGATGGTGCTCGTGTCCTTCGTCGCCGTCGGCGTGTCCCCCCGCACCATCGGCCGCCAGCACCCCCTCAACACGGCGACGGCGGCCGCGTACGTCCTGGTCCCGCTCGCCCGCGTCATGGGGCCCGTCCCGCAGCTGCTGATCCTCATCGGCAACGCGCTCACGCCCGGAAAGGGCTTCCGTAAGGGGCCGTTCGCCTCCGAGGCCGAGCTGCGCGCGATGGTGGACCTTGCGGAGAAGGAGTCGCTGATCGAGGACGAGGAGCGCCGGATGGTGCACCAGGTCTTCGAGCTGGGAGACACCCTGGTGCGCGAGGTGATGGTGCCGCGCACGGACCTGGTCTGCATAGAGCGGTACAAGACGATCCGTCAGGCGACCACGTTGGCGCTGCGCTCCGGCTTCTCGCGCATCCCGGTGACCGGGGAGAACGAGGACGACATCGTCGGCATCGTCTACCTGAAGGACCTGGTCCGCAAGACGCACATCAGCCGGGAGGCGGAAACCGACCTGGTCACGACGGCGATGCGGCCGGCGGTGTTCGTCCCCGACACCAAGAACGCCGGCGACCTGCTGCGGGAGATGCAGCAGGTGCGCAACCACGTGGCCGTGGTCATCGACGAGTACGGCGGCACGGCGGGCATCGTCACCATCGAGGACATCCTCGAAGAGATCGTCGGCGAGATCACCGACGAGTACGACCGGGAGCTCGCGCCCGTCGAGGACCTGGGGCAGGACCGCTACCGGGTCACGGCGCGCCTCGACATCACCGACCTCGGCGAGCTGTTCAAGGTCGAGGACTTCGACGACGAGGACGTGGAGACGGTCGGCGGGCTGCTGGCCAAGGCGCTCGGACGGGTGCCGATCGCGGGTGCTTCGGCGCTCGTGGAACTGCCGGACGGACGGCCGCTGCGCCTGACGGCCGAGTCCCCGGCCGGACGGCGGAACAAGATCGTGACGGTGCTCGTGGAGCCGGTGGTTCCGGGGTCGGGCGAGGGCGAGGAGGGCGAATGACGCCGACGGAGCTGCGCGCCTTCTGCCTCGGTTTCAACGCCGCGGTGGAGGAGTTCCCCTTCAATGCCGAGACCTCGGTGTTCAAGGTGCTGGGCAAGGTGTTCGCACTCTGCGCACTGGACGGGGAGCCGCTGACCGTGAACCTGAAGTGCGAGCCGGAGCTGGCGGTGCGGCTGCGGGAAGAGCACGAGGCGATCGTGCCGGGCTGGCACATGAACAAGCGGCACTGGAACACGGTGACGGTGGGCGGGCTGCCGGACGCGCTCGTGCGGGAGCTGATCGAGGACTCGTACGACCTGGTGGTCGCGGGCCTGCCGAAGGCGGAACGGCTGCGGCTCGACCGCCCCTGACGGGAGGCCGCACCCCGGCGGGGTCGTCGTGCGGCCCCGTCGCGGCGCTCCCTATGCTTTCGCCCATGACCGACAGCACCGGGATCAACCCCGAAGACAGCAAGATCATCACGCTGGCGCGCAGCGCCCGGGCCCGCAACGGGGTGCCCGAGGGGGCGGCGGTGCGGGACGAGACGGGCCGCACCTACGTCGCCGGGACCGTGGAGCTGGAGTCGCTGAAGCTGAGCGCGTTGCAGACGGCGGTCGCGATGGCGGTGGCGAGCGGGGCCGAATCCCTGGAGGCCGCGGCCGTGGTCAGCTCGGTGGAGGCGGTGGCCGACGCCGACCGGGCCGCCGTCCGCGACCTCGGCGGCCCGGCCACCCCGGTCCTCCTGGCCGCCCCGGACGGCACCCTCAGGTCGACCACCCCGGCAGGCGCCTGACCCGGCCGCGCCGCGAGCCCTCGTACCGGCCCTCACACAAGGGCGGTGTTCCGCGCCGTCGCGGCGGCGCGGGGCAGCCGGCCGTCCGGGGTCCGTGCCTGCGGGAGGCCGGCGACCGCGGCGTCGAACCGGCCGACCCTTCGACGGTGCGGCGCCGCACTCCTACAGCGCCGTCACACCGCTGGTTGAACCGCCGAGCGGCGGCGGATCACCATCGCCATGAGTGCGGCCATCGCGCACAGGGCACCGGACGCGTACCAGACGATGTCGTACGAGCCGAAGGCGTCCCGGGCCATGCCGCCCAGGAAGGCCACCACGGCCGCTCCCACCTGGTGCGAGGCCAGGACCCAGCCGAAGACGATCGCGCTGTCCTCTCCGTAGTGCTCGCGGCACAGGGCGATGGTCGGCGGAACGGTCGCGACCCAGTCCAGCCCGTAGAAGATGATGAAGAAGACCATCGGCGGGTGTACGGACGGCGCCAGCAGCATCGGCAGGAACATCAGCGAGATCCCGCGCAGGGCGTAGTAGACCGCCAGCAGGCGGCGTGCCTCGAAGCGGTCCGTGAACCAGCCGGAGGCGATGGTTCCGACGACGTCGAAGACACCGACCACCGCCAGCAGGCCCGCAGCCGCCGTCACCGGCATGCCGTGGTCGTGGGCCGCCGGTACGAAGTGGGTCCGCACCAGGCCGTTGGTCGAGGCCCCACAGATCGCGAAGGTGCCCGCCAGCAGCCAGAACGGGCCGGTCCGAGCCGCGTTGAGCAGGACCGTCACCGCCCGGCGCGCTGCGCCCGGGACCGGCGCGGGCTTCGGCGTGCGGGTGCCCCCGTACGGCGCGAGTCCCACGTCCGCCGGGTGGTCGCGCAGCAGCAGCCAGACGAACGGGACGACCACCAGGGCCGCCAGCGACACCGTCACCGCCGCCGGCCGCCACCCGTGGTGCTCCACCAGCCAGGACAGTAGCGGTAGGAAGATCAGCTGACCGGAGGCCCCGGCCGCGGTCAGGATGCCGGTGACGAGCCCGCGCCGGGCGGTGAACCAGCGGTTGGTCACCGTCGCCGCGAAGGCCAGCGCCATCGAACCGCTGCCCAGGCCCACCAGTACGCCCCAGAACAGCACCAGCTGCCAGGACGCGGTCATCCAGAGCGTGGCCACCGTGCCGCCGGATATCACCAGCAGGGCGAGGGCGACCACCTTGCGGATGCCGAAGCGGTCCATCAGAGCGGCGGCGAAGGGGGCGGTGAGCCCGTACAGCGCGAGGTTCACCGAGACGGCGAGCCCGATCGTGCCCCGCGACCAGTCGAACTCCTCGTGCAGCGGTTCGATGAGCAGCCCGGGCAGGGAGGCGAAGGCGGCGGCGCCGATGATCGTCACGAAGGCGACGGCCGCGACGAACCAGGCGCGGTGGATGCCTCCGGTCGGAGGAACCGTCGGTGCGGGTGCGGGTGCGGGTGCGGGTGCGGGTGCGGGTGCGGAGGCGGAGGCGGGCGGGGAGGCGGGGGCTGTCTGCGTCACACGGACAGCTTCCGACGTGGCGCCCTGCGAAGACAGTGGCCTGACTGACACCCTTCGATATGATTGGGCCATGGCCGCCCCTCACCGCGTCGTCGTCCTCGCCCTGGCCGGGCTGCTGCCCTTCGAGCTCGGCATCCCGCACCGGATCTTCGGCCGTGCCAAGGGCCCCGCGGGTGAGCCGCTGTACGAGATCCTGACCTGCGGGTTGGCTCCAGGGCCGGTGTACACCGACGCCGACTTCGCGGTCCAGGTCGAGCACGGCCCCGAACTGCTCGCCACGGCCGACACCGTGGTGGTGCCCGCCTCGCACGAGCTGGGCCCGGTGTACGAGGAGGGCCGGCTAGGCGAGGAGCTCGCCGCGGCGCTCGCGCACATCCGGCCCGGGACGCGGCTCGTCTCCATCTGTACGGGCGGGTACGTACTGGCCGCGGCGGGGTTCCTGGACGGCCGGGCGGCCACCACCCACTGGGCCCACGCCGAGCACTTCCAGCAGCTCTTCCCGGCCGTACGGGTGGACGCCGGCGTGCTCTACACCGACGACGGGGACGTGCTGACCTCGGCCGGGGTCGCCGCCGGCATCGACCTGTGCCTGCACATCGTGCGCCGCGACCACGGCGCTGCCGTCGCGAACGACGTGGCCAGGCGTACCGTCGTGCCGCCGCACCGGGACGGCGGGCAGGCCCAGTTCATCGACCGCCCGGTGCCGCAGCCGCAGCTGGCCAGCACCGCGGCGGCGCGCGCGTACGTGTTGGACCGGCTGCACGAGCCGGTGCGACTGGTGGACCTGGCCCGTCAGGAGTCCATGTCGGTACGGACGTTCACGCGCCGGTTCCGGGAGGAGTCCGGGCTCAGCCCCGGCGAGTGGATCGTGGGGCAGCGGGTGGAACGGGCCCGGCGGCTGCTGGAGCGGACGGACCTGCCGATGGAGCAGGTGGCGCGCGAGGCGGGGTTCGGGACGGCGCAGTCGCTGCGCAAGCACGTGCAGGCGGCGCTGGGGGTGAGTCCGACCGCGTACCGGCGCACGTTCCGTGCGACGGGCACGGGGGTCGCCGGGTGATCTGGCGGGGCCCGGGAGGGGGATCGTCATGCCACCTCCTGATGGGCCATCAGTTGATGTCGGACCCGTGCATTGACTTCTCCCGCCGCCCGCTCGTCAATGGCCCCCTGTCGGCGCGAGGGAACCCAGGGGGCGGGCGGTGCGAACACGGGCGGGCAGCAGGAGGTGGTCGGCGGTCTTCGGCGCGGCCGTGCTCGTGGCCGCGGCCGGTGCGGCACTGAGCGCACCTGCCGCCGCGGGAGGGGAGGAGCCCCAGGGGCGGGTGGAGTTCCCGACGTACTGCCTGCCGCCGCAGGAGGCCGGGCTCCCGCCCGCCGACGGGCCGACCACGGCCCGGCTGACCGTGGACGACCCCGCGCCGAAGGTCGGGGACACGGTCACGGTGACCTACCAGGTGACCGGGACCCCGGCGGTGAACCCGATCGGCACCGAACTGCCGGCCGATGTGCTGACCCCGACCGGGCGGATCCTGCTGGGGGGCGCGCAGAGCGGTGAGGTGACCGTCGTGGGGGCGAAGCGGAACGACCCGGTTCAGCCGGGTGCGGGGCTGCCGGCCGTCACCATGACCGGCACCTTCACGGTGACCTCGCCCGGCGAGATCACGCTGGCCCCGGGCAGTTACACCTTGCACACCAGTCACCTGCTGGACCTGGACACCACGTGCAGCGCCACGGGTACGCCGGTGTCCGCACGGCTCACCGCGACCCCCCTGCCCCGGGCCAACCTGCGTTCGGTCTCGCTCGGCGCGGCGTACGGGAAGCCGGGCGCCGAGGTCAGGATCACCGGCGTCGGATTCGCCCCCGGCTCGGCCGTGACGGTGGCCGGCCGGGCGGGCGCCGCCGAAACCACGGACCGGGTGGCGGCCACCGCGGACGAGCGGGGCGCGGTCCTGGCGGAGCTACCGGTCACGGACAGGGCGACGACGGCGGTGGTGGCGTACGAGGGCCGGGCGTGGTCGGCGCAACAGGGCTCGGGCCCGGCTGCCTACACGGTGGTCGATGCGGCGCCCCTGCCGCAGGGAACGCAGAAGGTGACGGCGGTCGTGGAGCAGGGAGCACTGTCGATGACCCAGGCGGGCGAGGCGATCGCGCTCGCCGCCGTCCCGTACGGGGAGGGCGGAGCGGCCTCCGGCCGGATCGGAGCCGTCACGGTCAAGGACGCGCGGGGCGGGCCCGCGGGGTGGACGCTGATCGGCAAGGTCACGGACTTCACAGGCCCGGGCGGAGGTCCCCCCGGCAGTGGCCGGGAGCCGGTCCGCATCCCGGGCGCCTCGCTGAGCTGGACCCCGTCGTGCACGGCCGCCGACGGCAGCCCGAGCCGGTGCACGGCGGGCAGCGCGGGGCCGGTCGGGCCGGAGGGGGCGGTGCTGGCTTCCGTCGCGGACGCGGCGTTGGTCGGCGGAACCTTCACGGTCGATGCGACGGTCACCCTGCGGGTCCCGCCCTACACGCCGCCGGGAGCGTACACGGCGGTCCTGACGCTGACCCTCTCGTGAAGCCGGCCCTCCCGTGAGCCCGCGTCCCCCGCAGACGCCGGTTGCGCCGCGCGGCGCGCGCCGGCGCTCGCCCTGCCGCGGGCTGGTGGTCGGCGGGGTGGTCGGCGTGCTGCTGCTGGGGGGTACCGGGATGGCCGAGGGTGCGGACAACGGGCAGTGGTCCGTCCTCCCCGCCGCCAACGCCCTCGCCCAGCGGCCCTACTTCTACCTCGCCGCCGCCCCCGGCGGGACGGTCGTCGACGCCGTCACCGTCACCAACCGCACCGACCGCCCCCGTACCTTCCGGCTCTATGCCGCCGACGCCTACAACACCCCTCGCGACGGCGGCTTCGCGCTCCGCGGCCCCGACGAGCCGCGTCGCGCCGCCGCCGCGTGGGCGAAGCTCGCTCAGGAGCGGGTCACCGTCCCGGCCGGGGGGTCGGTGAGCATCGGCTTCGCGCTCACCGTGCCCGACCGGGCCGAACCGGGCGACCACCCCGGCGCCATCGTGGCCCTCGACGAAGGGGCCGTCGTCCCCGCCCGGGGGCTCGGCGTCCAGCAGGCCGTCGCCGCCCGGCTGTACCTGCGCGTGGCCGGCCCCACCGCCCCGGCGCTGGCCGTCGAGGACCTCCGGGTCTCCGGGACCGAGATTTCGTACACGCTCCACAACCTCGGCAACGTCACCCTGCACCCCCGCGCCGCCCTCGCCGTCTCCGGCGTCCTCGGCCGCCGCCTGCTCGGCCGCGAGCTCACCGGCCTGCCCGCCGATCTGCTCCCCGGCCAGGAGGCCCGGCTCAGCACCAGGTGGGAGCACCCGCCCGCGGTCGAGTGGGCCGAGGTCGAGGTGCGGGCCGAGGCCGCGGGAGTCACCGCCCGGGCCACCACCGACTACGCCGCTCGGCCCCCGCTGGCGGCCCTGCTCGCGGGTGCCCTCGCCCTCGTCGCGGCAGCCTGGTCGGCGGTGGGAGCCGCATCGGGGAGAATGGCCCGCATGAGCGATCGTTCCCCCGAGTCCACCGCCCCGCACCGTGCGGGCTTCGCCTGCTTCGTCGGCCGCCCCAACGCGGGGAAGTCGACCCTGACCAACGCACTCGTGGGCACCAAGGTCGCGATCACCTCCAACCGGCCGCAGACCACCCGCCACACCGTCCGCGGCATCGTGCACCGCCCCGACGCCCAGCTCGTGCTGGTCGACACACCCGGTCTGCACAAGCCGCGCACCCTGCTCGGCGAGCGGCTGAACGACGTCGTGCGGACCACCTGGGCCGAGGTCGACGTCATCGGCTTCTGCCTGCCGGCCGACCAGAAGCTCGGTCCCGGCGACAAGTTCATCGCCAAGGAGCTCGCGGGGATCAAGAAGACCCCCAAGATCGCCATCGTGACGAAGACCGACCTCGTCGACTCCAAGGCCCTGGCCGAGCAGCTCCTCGCGATCCATCAGCTCGGCGAGGAGCTCGGCATCGAGTGGGCGGAGATCGTCCCCGTCTCGGCGGTCGGCGACACGCAGGTCCAGCTGCTGGCGGACCTGATCGCGCCGCTGCTGCCGGAGAGCCCGCCGCTGTACCCGGAGGGCGACCTCACTGACGAGCCCGAGATGGTGATGGTCGCGGAGCTGATCCGGGAGGCCGCGCTGGAGGGCGTACGGGACGAGCTCCCGCACTCCATCGCCGTGGTCGTCGAGGAGATGATCCCGCGGGAGAACCGCCCGGCGGACCGGCCGCTGCTCGACATCCACGCCAACGTGTACATCGAACGGCCGAGCCAGAAGGGCATCATCATCGGCCCCAAGGGCTCCCGCCTGAAGGAGGTCGGGATGAAGTCGCGCAAGCACATCGAGGCGCTGCTCGGCACCCCGGTCTTCCTCGACCTGCACGTCAAGGTCGCGAAGGACTGGCAGCGCGACCCCAAGCAGCTGCGCAAGCTCGGCTTCTAACGGAGCCTGCGCGCCTTCACCGCGTTGTCCGTACGGGTCCCGGGCCGGCCGTCAGGCAGGCTCTGGACCCGTACGTGCTCTTCCGCGAGCAGGACCTCCCAGGCGCCGTCGGGCAGCTCCAACTGCGCGACGACCTCGTCCGGTGTGGGGAAGTCGACCTCGGGCCGCGTGCCCTCCTGCCACGTGGGCCATCCGGCGTGCCCGGCGATCAGCAGGATCCCGCCGGGGGCCACGGCCGCGGCGGCGCGGCGCAGGATCCGGTCGCGGGGGAAGTCCCCGAACGAATGCAGGAAGCAGGCGGAGACGAGGTCGAACTCCCCGGCGGGGAAGGACTCGGCCAGGTCGTGCCGCTGCCAGTCGACCCGGTCGGCGACGCCGGCCTCGGCGGCGTGTCCGGCGGCCCGCTCCAGGGCCACGGCCGAGATGTCGGTCCCGGTGACCCGCCACCCCCGGTGAGCCAGCCAGACGGCGTCCGCGCCCTCGCCGCAGCCGAGGTCGAGGGCGCGTCCCGGGGAGAGGTCCGCGACCTCCCGGACCAGGACGGCATTGGGTTCCCCGCTCCAGATCCGATCGCTCTCGCGGTAGCGGGAGTCCCAGAACTCCTCGCCCACGAACTCGGACGGGGGCTCGGACGCGGCGGCGTGGTGCGGGGGCTGGTGCTCGTGCGACATGGGGACCTCTTCCGGTACGGGTGCCTGTCCCCCGGATGCTCCGCCCGAGCAGCTCCGGGGGCAAACACCGTTGCCGTTTCGGCAAAGCGGCCGGACCCCGCCGGTGTGTCGGCCGAGCCCGGTCCTCAGGCCGCGGGCTCCGCGATGAGAGCCGTGGCCACGCGGCGGAAACCGAGCCGGGAGTAGATCCGGGCCACGTCGTCGTCATCGGCCGACAGGAAGACCGTACTGGTCCCGCGGGACAGGGCGTCCGCGACCAGGGCCGAGGTGACCCCGAGGCCCAGGCCCTGGCGGCGGGCGGCGGGGAGGGTGCCGACGCCGACCACCTCGGCGGTGTCCCCGACCGGGTTGTACTGGCCCGAGGCGAGGACGACGCCCTCGCACACCGCCGCGGCCAGAGCCGTACGGCCCGACGCGAGCCGCTCGGACACCTGCGCCCGACGGGCTTCGGTCAAGGGATCGGCGATCGCCGTCGCCAGCTCCGCCGGGCCCGCCTCGCCCGTCGCCGTGCCGGGGGTCGCGAAGGCGAGCCCGGCGACCGCCACTGCCGCGCGCAGCAAGGGGTCGTCCGCTCCGAGCAGCCGGACGTCCGGATGGAGGGGTGGCCGTACCGCCGAGGGCTCCAGCACCATCAGCGGGTGCGTGTGGACGTGCAGTCCCGCCGCTTCCACCGTGGCCTGGAGCCAGGGGCTGGTTTCGGCCACCCATTCGAAGGACTGGGGGACGTCCAGTTCCCGCTGGCGGGCCAGGACGCGCTGCACGTCGCCGACGGACGCCGCTCGGGCACCGAGCGCGGGCCGTGCGTAGTACGGCCAGCCCGCTCCCTCCCGGACGAACAGCGTCAGCGGGCCGAAGTCCTCGGCCCGTGCGCCTCCCACCCGTGGGGCGGCGTCGTAATACTGCTCAAGTCGGGTCAGCACAGCAGTTGTCATCCGTCCATCCAAACAAAGCCGCCCCGCTCAGGCACCTTCTTTTAGCAACCGGGAGATCAGCGTCCGTTGTGCCTCCGACAGGTTCGGTTCCTGGCACAGCACCGTCCGACCGTTCACCGTGATCCGGTAGGAGAACCCGTCCCGCACCCGGTCCGGAGCGGGCCCGGGGGGGACGGGCCGCAACGCCAGTTGGGCCAGTGCCTGCCACTCCTGCTCGTCGGGCCGGCCCGAGGTCTCCACCTCGGCCCGGCGCTCGATGCCCGCGAAGCCGCCCGTCCGCACCACCAGAATCCGCATGCCCGGCTTCCTACCCCAGGCCGACCGTCGACCACGCCTTCTGGAGGGCCTGGTGCTCCGCGCCGCCGTCCCCGTACCGGGCCACGGCAGCCGCCGTCGACAGCCGGGCGAAGTCCTGGAAGGTCGCCTCGGTCGTGAGCTCGCCGCCCGTCAGGGTGTCGTACCAGATCTGCCCGGCCCGCTCCCACGCCTTGCCGCCGAGCTCGGTGGCCGCGACGTAGAACGCGTGGTTCGGGATGCCGGAGTTGATGTGCACGCCGCCGTTGTCCCGCTGCGTGTTCACGTAGTCGTCCATCGTCGCCGGTTGCGGGTCCTTGCCGAGCTCGTCGTCGTCGTACGCCGTCCCCGGTGCCTTCATCGAGCGCAGCGCGACCCCGCTGACATTGGGGCCCAGCAGTCCGGCACCGATCAGCCAGTCCGCCTCGCCGGCCGTCTGGTTCAGCGAGTACTGCTTGATCAGCGAGCCGAAGACGTCGGACATCGACTCGTTCAGCGCGCCAGGCTGCCCGTGGTAGGCCAGGTTCGCCGTGTACTGGGTGACCCCGTGGGTCAGCTCGTGCCCGATGACGTCGACCGACACGGTGAAGTCGAGGAACAGGTCCCCGTCCCCGTCGCCGAAGACCATCTGCTGCCCGTCCCAGAAGGCGTTGTTGTAGTCCTGGCCGTAGTGGACGCTCGCGTCCAGGGCCAGCCCGGAATCGTCGATCGAATGCCGACCGAAGCCCTTCAGGAACAGTTCGTACGTGGCACCGAGTCCCGCGTACGCACGGTTGACGGTGGCGTCCTGGGTCGCCGCGCCGCCTTCGTCGCGCACCTTCTTCCCGGGCAGCCGGGTGCGGTGCTCGGCGTCGTAAACGGTTCGGTGGGGTTCGTCGGAGACGGGCGTCCCCAGTGCGGGGGTGATCCCACGGACGGTGGTGACCCGGCGCCGGGTGCGCAGGAAGGCGTCCTGTTCGAGGGTGCGCTGCGCGGCGTCGGCGCGCCGGGTGTCCTCGGACTGGGCGATCTTGTCGAGCAGGTGGGGCGGTACCACCGTGCAGAAGACGGGGTGACGGTGAGCGTGGGAGGCGTCCATCCCGGCAATGTGGCAGCGAGTCATGATGCTGTCACTACCTGCAACCATGATTCATTCAGTTGTCTGAAATTCGTTGCGCCGCGTTGACGGGTGGCCTCGGTCTGTGGAGACGGAAAGAGGCGTAACTCACATTAGGTATAAATCGGGCAGCGCGGTCTTGCATACTGAAACAGGTCCTCGCGTTACGGCGCGGCTCCGCTAGGCTCGGCCCATCATGCGTTTCGGGCTGCTTCTCCTTAGCTGCCGCGGCGAGGGTCTGTAGTCGTAGGCCGACCCCCTCCCCGCGGAGTTTGGTGTTGCGGATTTACGACCGCGTCGGCCGTCCCAGCGAACTACACGCGGACACGCGAGGAGCCCTACGCCATGAGTCAGCACGCTTTTGTCGGTCGCCCCACGCCCATCACGAACGCGACCCACACCCAGCAGCCCTCCGGGATGCCGATCCACAAGTACGGCTTCTACGAGCAGGTGGACATCCCGGACCGCACCTGGCCGAACGCCCGCGTCACCAAGGCTCCCCGCTGGCTGTCCACCGACCTGCGTGACGGCAACCAGTCGCTGATCGACCCGATGACCCCCGCCCGCAAGCGCGAGATGTTCGACCTGCTGGTGCGCATGGGCTACAAGGAGATCGAGGTCGGCTTCCCGTCCTCCGGCGAGACCGACTTCGCCTTCGTACGCTCCATCATCGAAGAGGGCGCGATCCCGGACGACGTCACCATCTCCGTCCTGACCCAGGCCCGCGAGGACCTGATCGAGCGGACCGTCGAGTCGCTGATCGGCGCCAAGCGCGCCACCGTGCACCTGTACAACGCGACCGCCCCGACCTTCCGCCGGGTCGTCTTCCGCGGCTCCAAGGAACAGATCAAGCAGATCGCCGTGGACGGCACCCGCCTGGTGATGGAGTACGCCGAGAAGCTGCTGGGCCCGGAGACCACCTTCGGCTACCAGTACAGCCCCGAGATCTTCACCGACACCGAGCTGGACTTCGCTCTGGAGGTCTGCGAGGCCGTCTGTGACGTTTGGCAGCCGGGCGAGGGCCGCGAGATCATCCTGAACCTGCCCGCCACCGTGGAGCGTTCGACGCCGTCCACGCACGCGGACCGATTCGAGTGGATGGCCCGCAACCTGACCCGCCGCGAGCACATCTGCATCTCCGTTCACCCGCACAATGACCGGGGCACCGCCGTCGCCGCCGCCGAGCTGGCCCTGATGGCCGGCGCCGACCGGATCGAGGGCTGCCTGTTCGGACAGGGCGAGCGCACCGGCAACGTCGACCTGATCACGCTGGGCATGAACCTGTTCTCGCAGGGCATCGACCCGCAGATCGACTTCTCGCAGATCGACGAGATCCGTCGCACCAGCGAGTACTGCAACCAGATGGAGGTCCACCCGCGCCACCCCTACGCGGGCGACCTGGTCTACACCGCCTTCTCCGGCTCCCACCAGGACGCCATCAAGAAGGGCTTCGACGCCATGCAGGCCGACGCGGCCGCCCAGGGCAAGACGGTCGACGACATCGAGTGGGCGGTCCCGTACCTGCCCATCGACCCGAAGGACGTCGGCCGCTCGTACGAGGCGGTCATCCGGGTCAACTCCCAGTCGGGCAAGGGCGGCATCGCGTACGTCCTGAAGAACGACCACAAGCTGGACCTGCCGCGCCGCATGCAGATCGAGTTCTCGCGGATCATCCAGGCCAAGACCGACGCCGAGGGCGGCGAGGTCACGCCGAAGGCGATCTGGGACGTCTTCTCGGACGAGTACCTGCCCAACCCCGAGAACCCGTGGGGCCGCATCCAGCTGCGCTCGGGCTCGACGGCCACCGACAAGGACGGCACCGACACGCTGACCGTCGAGGCGGTCGTGGATGGCGTGGAGACGGTCCTGAACGGAACCGGCAACGGTCCGATCTCGGCCTTCTTCGACGCGCTGGCCGGCATCGGCGTCGACGCCCGCCTGCTGGACTACACCGAGCACACGATGAGCGAGGGCGCCTCCGCCGTGGCCGCCTCGTACATCGAGTGTGCGATCGACGGCCGCGTCCTGTGGGGCATCGGCATCGACGCCAACACCACCCGCGCCTCCCTGAAGGCGGTCATCTCCGCCGTCAACCGCGCGGGCCGCTGACCCGCCGCACCACGCCGCAACCACGCCGCAGCCCCGCCCCTTCGTCCGGAGGGGCGGGGCTGCGGCGCTCGCGCCCTCAGCGGGCCAGGTAGCCGCCGTCCACCGGGAGGACCACGCCCGTCACGAACGAGGCCGCGTCGGAGGCCAGGAAGGCGATCACGCGCGCCACCTCCTCCGGTTCACCGAGCCGGCCCATCGGATGGGCATCGGCGATCTCCGCCAGGTACTCCGTGCCGCCCGGTTCGTCCTTCAGCGCCAGCACCCGCTCCGTTCGGATGGTGCCGGGGGCCACCGCGTTGACCCGGATGCCGTGCGCCGCCCACTCCACCGCGAGGTGCTTGGTCAGCCCCGACGCCACGAACTTCGCCGGCCCGTACGCCGCCTGCCTGGCCTGCCCGGCCACCCCCGAGATCGAGGACACGCAGACCAGCGCCCCACCGGGGTCGGCCTGCCCCGTCATCGCCTCGATTGCGTACTTGCAGGTCAGGAACATCCCCCGACCGTCGATCGCCATGACCCGGTCCCAGTCCTCGGGGCTGGTCTCGCGTACATCCGAAAGGGGGATCACCCCGGCGTTCGCCACGGCGACGTCGATCCGTCCGTACGCTTCCAGCGCGGCCTCGACCATCGCGCGGTTCGCCTCCGGATCGGCGACGTCACCGACCACGACCGTGATGCCGTACCCCTCGGCGGCCAGTTCCGTACGCAATTCCTCGACACCGGGGCCATGGATGTCAGCCGCGGTCACACGGGCGCCGGAACGGGCCAGCAGACGGGCCGTGGCCCGGCCGATTCCACTCGCCGCGCCTGTGACCAGACAGGATTTCTCGTTCACGGGAGCGAGCGTAGGGAAAACGCGACGCCCGCGGGCGCCGCCACGGGGACGGAGACCGGCCAAGTCTGGGCGGCGGGAGAGGTTGTCTTGTCACACGGCTGACGCATCCTCACCGATGTGGCTAACATCACGCCAACCCGGCGATGTTGCCTGGGGTTCCCGCCCGCGCCCGCAAGGCCGGGGGAGTGACGGAGGTGCGACGTGCTGCCAGTTCGGGGTGGGGACGGCCGGAAGCTGACGGTCTGGGGCATCCGTACCACCTGGAGCACCGTGGGCGACGGGGAGTTCTTCTGCCCCGACTGCGGTGGCGACCGCAACTACCGCAGGCGCACCGGGCGCCGCCGGTTCACCGTCCTCGGCGTGCCGCTGCTGCCGCGCGGGCAGGCCGGGCCCGTGATCGAGTGCCAGAGCTGCCGGGAGCGCTTCGACACCGAGGTCCTCGACCACCTGACCACCACGCGCTTCTCGGCGATGCTGCGCGACGCCGTGCACACCGTGACGCTGGCCGTGCTGGCGGCGGGCGGGACCACCGCGCGCGGGGCCCTGGAGGCCGCCGTGTCGGCCGTACGGGCGGCGGGGTTCCAGGACTGCACGGAGGAGCAGCTGGAGGCCCTGGTGGAGGCGCTGGCCACCGACGAGGGCCGGCTCGGGCTGTACGACGTCCCCGAGTGCTGTGGCGCCGCCCTGGCGATCGAACTCCACGAGACCCTGGAACCGTTGGCCCCGCACCTGGCCGGGCCGGGTCGGGAATCGATTCTGCTCCAGGCGGCGCGGATCGCCCTCGCGGACGGCCCGTACACCCCGGCCGAACGCGAGGTACTGGCGACGGTGGGCGCCGCGCTGCGCATCGGCTCAGACGAGGTGACCCGCCTGCTGTCGGCGGTGCGCGCGCCGTAGGAGCCGCCCGGCCGGACGCGCAGGACCCCGCGGGCCTCCGAACGCCCGCGGGCTTCCGTGCTGGCCTGCGGGCCGATCCCGGCCGGTTCTCGCCGCTCTTGTGGTCGCAAAACCGGCAGAAACGACCTCGATCGAGATAACGATCCGGCCTCACGAGGCCGAACGCGCGCCCCGCACACGTGGCGCGCGCCGTGGACCCGCGCCCTCCCGGCTCGACCGGTCCACCCCTCGGACACCCGGAGCCGAGCGGCCTGCTGTGCGCCGCCGAACGCCCGAGGAGCCAGTACGGGCACGTCACGGGCCTCGACTTCGCGCTCGTGCAGCGGCGCTGGCGGTGCGTAGAGGGTTTCGGCCATACCCCCTTGCGGAGGCATCCGCCACCGGAGAAACCTACAGATCCGCCACTCTCACACCTCAACACTTTGTGGAAGTCGACGATATCTGTGAGCACCCCCACAGGCGTTCAATTCCGGTCACACGACGAGACGCCGCCGGTAACACAGCGGGGCTTCGATTCACGTGAACGCACTGACAACCCCGGCGGACCAACGGGACAGCGACCCACTCCGGCCCGGGGATAACCAGATTCCTCTCGATTACCTACCTCTTGAAGGGCAAGGCAGAGATGGCACGTGTCGCCGCCCGGCTTTCCGCGCACGGAGAGCAGAGCACGCACCCGGTCGACGAGGTGCTCCCCCTCCCGAAGCTCGCCCTCTACGGCTTCCAGCACGTATTGGCGTTCTACGCCGGCGCGGTGATCGTGCCGATCATCGTGGGCGGAGCCCTCAAGCTCTCCACGGAACAGCTGGTCTACCTGATCAACGCCGACCTGTTCACCTGCGGCATCGCCTCGATCATCCAGGCGTGGGGCATCGGCCGGATCGGTGCGCGCCTGCCCCTGATCCAGGGCGTCACCTTCACCGCGGTGTCCCCGATGATCGCCATCGGGCTCGGCGCCGGCGGTGGGACGGCGAGCCTGCTCGTCATCTACGGCGCGGTCATCACGGCCGGCATCGCCACCTTCGCCTTCGCCTGGCTGCCCGCCAAGGCCTTCCGCACCGTCATGCGGATCTTCCCCCCGGTGGTCACAGGCACGGTGATCACGGTGCTCGGCATCGTGCTGATCCCCGTCGCCCTGAACGACGCCGCGGGCGGTCTCGGCAGCCCCGACTTCGGAGACCCGAAGAACTTCGCCTACGCCGGCGGCACGATGCTCTTCATCCTCGTCCTGATGAAGCTCGGCCGGCCCTTCGTCTCCAGCATCGCGATCCTGCTCGGTCTGGTCGGCGGCACCGCCGTGGCCTTCCTGCTCGGCGACGCCGCGTTCGGTGGCGTGAGCAGCGCGGACTGGGTCGGCGTCACCACCCCGTTCCACTACGGAGCCCCGAAGTTCGAGTGGTTCCCGATCCTGCTGATGCTCATCGTCATGCTGATCACCATGGTCGAGACGACCGGTGACACGTACGCCGTCGGCGACATCGTCGGCAAGGAGGTCGACAGCGAGACCGTGGCCCGCGCCCTGCGCGCCGACGGCGCCGCGACCGCGCTCGGCGGCGTCCTGAACTCCTTCCCCTACGTGGCCTTCGCCGAGAACGTCGGCCTGGTCCGCATGACCAAGGTCAAGAGCCGGTTCGTGGTGGTCGCCGCCGGCGTCTTCATGATCGTCCTCGGGATGCTCCCGAAGGCCGCCGCGATCGTCGCCGCCGTCCCGCACGGCGTGCTCGGCGGCGCCGCGACCGTGATGTTCGGCATGGTGGCCCTGGCCGGTATCCAGACCCTCGCCAAGGTCGACCTCAAGGAGGAGAAGAACGCTCTGGTCGTGGGGGTCTCACTGGCCTTCGCGCTGCTCCCGGCCACCGTCCCGGTCTTCTTCAAGGACCACATGGACGCGGACCTCTCCTCGCTCCTCAACAGTGGTGTGACGCTCGGCGCCACGGCCGCGATCGTGCTGAACCTGATCTTCAACGGTCTGGGCGACGACGATGCGCACCACGCCCTCCAGGACGCGCTGCCCGCCCCGGCGACAGCCCCGGACGAGGCCGGGCCCGCTGCGGACGACACCGCTGCGGCTGAGGTTGCGGTCGAGCCCGACGCCGCTGCCGAGAAGCCCGCCGCAGACGCCCGGGAGGCCGAAGCGGACGACGAGAAGGCCGAAGCGGCGACGCCCGCCTCCTGATCCTCCCCAGGGGGATGGCCCTCCGTCCGGACCCGGATCCGGGCGGAGGGCCATCACCGTTCCCGCACAGGCGACAATGGGCGCATGAGTCTGTTCCGCGACGACGGCATCGTGCTGCGCACCCAGAAACTGGGCGAGGCGGACCGCATCATCACGTTGCTGACCCGCGGCCACGGACGCGTGCGGGCGGTGGCCCGCGGGGTCCGACGTACGAAGTCCAAGTTCGGCGCCCGGCTGGAACCTTTCTCCCACGCCGACGTGCAGTTCTTCGCCCGGGGCAGCGAGCTGGTGGGCCGCAGCCTCCCGCTCTGCACCCAGACCGAGATCATCGCCCCGTACGGCAACGGCATCGTCATCGACTACGCCCGCTACACCGCCGGCACCGCGATGCTGGAGACCGCCGAACGCTTCACCGAGAACGAGGGCGAGCCCGCCGTACAGCAGTACCTGCTGCTGATCGGCGCCCTGCGCACGCTCGCGCGCGGCGAGCACGAACCCCACCTCATCCTCGATGCCTTCCTGCTGCGCTCACTCGCCGTCAACGGCTACGCGCCCAGCTTCACGGACTGCGCGAAGTGCGGGATCCACGGGCCCAACCGGCATTTTTCCGTCGCGGCGGGCGGGGTCGTCTGCGGGGACTGCCGGGTGGCCGGCAGCGTCGTACCCTCGTCGGAGGCCATCGCCCTGCTCAGCGCACTGCTGACGGGCGACTGGGGGCATGCGGACGCCTGCGAGGCGCGGTACGTGCGGGAGGGCAGTGGTCTGGTCTCCGCGTACTTGCACTGGCATCTGGAGCGCGGGCTACGCTCCCTGCGATACGTCGAGAAATAGGAGCTGGGCACATGGCACGACGCGGGATTCTGGGACGCTCTCGCCGGGAGTACAAGGTTCCCGAGCCGCACCCGTCCGGTGAGCGTCCGCCGAAGATCCCCGCCGAGCTGGTCCCGAACCACGTCGCGGTGGTCATGGACGGCAACGGCCGCTGGGCCAAGGAGCGCGGCCTGCCGCGCACCGAGGGGCACAAGGTCGGTGAGGGCGTCGTGCTCGACGTGCTCAAGGGCTGCCTGGAGATGGGCGTCAAGAACCTCTCCCTGTACGCCTTCTCGACGGAGAACTGGAAGCGCTCGCCCGACGAGGTCCGCTTCCTGATGAACTTCAACCGTGACGTCATCCGGCGCCGCCGCGACGAGATGAACGAGCTGGGCATCCGGATCCGCTGGGTCGGCCGCATGCCGAAGATGTGGAAGTCGGTCGTGCAGGAGCTCCAGGTCGCCCAGGAGCAGACGGTCGACAACGACGCGATGACGTTGTACTTCTGCGTGAACTACGGCGGTCGCGCGGAGATCGCGGACGCGGCGCAGGCGATCGCGCGGGATGTGGCGTCGGGTCGCCTCGATCCGTCGAAGGTCAATGAGAAGACCTTCGCGAAGTACATGTACTACCCGGACATGCCGGACGTGGACCTGTTCCTGCGGCCCAGCGGCGAGCAGCGCACCTCGAACTACCTGCTCTGGCAGAGCGCCTACGCGGAGATGGTGTTCCAGGACGTCCTGTGGCCGGACTTCGACCGCCGCAACCTGTGGCAGGCCTGCCTGGAGTACGCCCAGCGTGACCGCCGCTTCGGCGGCGCCGTCCCGAACCAGGCGGAGCCCGGCGCCTGATCGGCGCCCCGGTACCGGACCGCACTCGGCGGCGCTGCCCGCCGCCGGGTGTGCGGTCGCGGGCCCGAACCGCCCCACCGGTAAGTTCCGTGTCATGGACATGAATGATGGGGGCGCGCCGGTCGCATCGCAGGCGGCGCGCTTTCGCCGGGCTGCTGGAGAAGGCGGGGGAGACCGGGACCGTGGTGGACGGATCCGGGCTCGTGGTGCGTACGGCCGCTGCCGAGACCCGTACCGGCTGGTCCGCGCAGCCGACGTACGCGGAGACGCAGGACGCGTTCGTCATGCTCAGCGACGACAAGGCGTCCGTGTCCATGACAGTGCTGCCCAAGCGGGGGGTCCGGGCCCCCGCCGACGTCGACCGGCTGCGGGCGATCCTGGACGCGAACCTGCGGCGGCTGTAGGCGGCTCTAGGCGGCGGCGCAGTCGGCGCAGGTGCCGAAGATCTCCACCGTGTGGGCGACGTTCACGTAGCCGTGTTCGGCCGCGATGGACTCCGCCCACTTCTCCACCGCCGGGCCCTCCACCTCGACGGCCTTGCCGCACGTGCGGCAGACCAGGTGATGGTGGTGGTCCCCGGTGGAGCAGCGCCGGTAGACCGACTCGCCGTCGCTCGTGCGCAGCACGTCCACCTCGCCGGCGTCGGCGAGCGACTGGAGGGTGCGGTAGACGGTGGTCAGGCCAACGGAGTCACCGCGGTGCTTGAGCATGTCGTGCAGCTCCTGGGCGCTGCGGAACTCGTCCACCTCGTCCAGTGCCGCAGCGACGGCTGCTCGCTGCCGGGTGGATCGTCCTCGTACTGGCGCGGTGTTCATCTCGCCAGGCGCAGTCGCCACCGGTTCCTCCTCGTATCGGCCTCGGCCCATTGTGCCAGGCGGCCGTCCCTCCTAGACCTTCACATCATCGCCCGTACAGACCTCTTCGGCGGCCCGGGCCGCATTCGCCCGGCGCCGGGCCAGCGGCGTGGACAGTGCGGTCATGACCATGAAGACGCCGATGGCGAGCAGCACGATGGTGCCACCGGAGGGGGCGTCGACGTAGTACGTCGCGACCGTGCCGGTGAGCGAGACGAGTACGCCGATCACCATGGCCACCGACAGGGTGGCGGTGAACCCGCGGGTGACGCGTTGTGCGGCCGCGACCGGGATCACCATCATGGCGCTGACCAGCAGTAGGCCGACGATCCGCATGGCCACGGTGACGGTGACGGCGGCCGTGACCGCGATCAGCAGGTTCAGGAAGCGCACCGGCAGGCCGGTGACCCGGGCGAACTCCTCGTCCTGGCAGACGGCGAACAGCTGGCGGCGCAGTCCGAGGGTGACGGCGATCACGAAGGCCGCGAGGATCACCACCGCGGTGACGTCCTCGGCGGAGACGGTGGTGATCGAGCCGAACAGGTAACTGGTCAGATTGGCCGTGGAGCCGCCCGGAGCCAGGTTGATGATCATGACGCCGCCGGCCAGACCGCCGTAGAAGAGCATGGCGAGCGCGATGTCGCCGCTGGTCCTGCCGCGGGAGCGGATCACTTCCATGCCGACCGCGCCGATGACCGCGACCAGGGTCGCCATCCACACCGGGCTCGCGTTGAGCAGGAAACCGAGCGCGACGCCGGTCATGGCCACGTGCCCGATGCCGTCACCCATGACGGCCTGCCGGCGCTGGACGAGGTACGTGCCGATGGCGGGCGCGGTGACGCCGACCAGGACGGCCGCGAGCAGGGCCCGCTGCATGAAGGCGTAGTTCAGGAGGTCCATCAGCTCAGCAGTCCCGTCCGCAGGGGCTCGGCGTCGTGCGCCGCGTGGGGGTGTACGTGGTCGTGGCCGGGCAGGGCGTGCTGGCCCACGGCCTCGGGAGGCGCCCCGTCATGGACGACGCAGCCGTCGCGCAGCACGACGGCGCGGTCGATCAACGGCTCCAGGGGGCCCAGCTCGTGCAGCACGAGCAGGACGGTCGCACCGGCCGCGACCTGCTCGCGCAGGGCGTTCGCGAGGACCTCCTGGTTGGCGAGGTCCACGCCGGCCATCGGCTCGTCCATGATCAGCAGTTCGGGCTCCACGGCGAGCGCCCGGGCGATGAGCACGCGCTGGTGCTGGCCGCCGGAGAGGGCGTTGACCGAGGCGCCGGCGTGCGTGGCCATGTCGACGAGCGCCAGCGCCCGGTCGACGGCCGCCTTGTCGGCCTTGCGCAGGATGCCGAAGCGGGAGCGGGCCAGCCGACCGGAGGAGACGACCTCGCGGACGGTGGCGGGAACGCCGCTGGCAGCGGTGGTGCGCTGCGGGACGTACCCGATGCGCGACCACTGGCCGAAGCGCTTGAACTCCGTACCGAACAGTGCCAGCTCGCCGCCGGACAGCGGGACCTGGCCGACGACGGCGCGCACGGCCGTGGACTTGCCGGAGCCGTTGGCGCCGAGCAGGGCGACGACTTCGCCCCGCCGGACGGTGAGGTCGACCCCGCGCAGCACGGGGCGCGAGCCGAGCGAGGCCGTGGCCCCGCGCAGGGATATGACGGGCTGGTCCGCTGCCTCGGCGGGCTTGGACCCCATGGCACGCGCCTCCGTTACTGCCATCACTTGCTACCGAGTGCCTTCTGCAGGTTCTTCAGGTTGGACCGCATGACCTCGAAGTAGTCAGCGCCCTGGGACTTGTCGGTGATTCCCTCGAGCGGGTCGAGGACGTCGGTCTTCAGGCCCGTGTCGGCGGCGAGCGTCCTGGCCGTCTTGTCGCTGACCAGGCTCTCGAAGAACACCGTCGAGACATTGTCCTTCGTGGCGACGGCCTGGAGTTCCTTCATGCGGGCCGGGCTCGGCTCGGACTCGGGATCGACGCCGGAGATGCCCTCCTGGTCGAGGCCATAGCGCTCGGCGAGGTAGCCGAAGGCGGAGTGGGTGGTGATGAAGGTCTTGGACGCGGTGTTCTTCAGGCCGTCCTTGAACTCCGTGTCGAGCGCGGTCAGTTTGCCGACGAGATCGTCGGTGTTCTTCCTGTAGTCCGCCGCGTGGTCGGGGTCGGCCTTCTCCAGGGCCGTGCCGACGCCCTTGGCGACCTCGGCGTACTTCACCGGGTCGAGCCAGATGTGCGGGTCCTCGCCGGCTTCGCCGTGGTCGTGGCCCTCGCCCCCGGCGTGGCCCTCTTCGCCCTCGTGGGCGGTGTGATCGTGGCCGGAGGACCCGTGGACCTCGAGCTCGGTGAGGGTGGCGGCGTCGACGATGTTCTTCACGCCGGACTGGGCGACGGACTTGTCAACGGCGGGCTGCAGGCCCTTGAGGTAGAGGACCAGGTCGGACTCGCCCAGCTGCCCGGTCTGCTTCGGCGTGATCTCCAGGTCGTGCGGTTCGACGCCCGGCTTGGTCAAGGTGGAGACCTTCACGTGGTCCTGGCCGATCTGTTCGGCGAGGAACTGCAGGGGATAGAACGACGCCGTCACGGCGAGCTTGCCGTCCTTGCCGCCTGCGGCGGCGGAGGTTCCGGAGCAGGCGGTGAGGGCTGTGGTGCCCAGGGCGACGGCTCCGGCGAGGGCGGCGGCGGGTATGAGGCGACGTACGTTCATGACATCCATTTTCATCGAAGATGGAAACGATTGTCAACAAATCTGGTGAGGGGCTGCGGGGAGGGCCGTGGAGGGGGATCCGATTTGAAAGGGGGGGTGCGGGCGCCGGTAACCTGAGGCATTCGCCGTTCGTCCTCGTAATGAAGAGAGCACCGTGGCCGCCGACAAGATCGACACCATCGTCAGCCTGAGCAAGCGCCGTGGCTTCGTTTTCCCCTGCAGTGAGATCTACGGCGGCTCCAGGGCTGCCTGGGATTACGGTCCGCTGGGTGTCGAGCTCAAGGAGAACATCAAGCGCCAGTGGTGGAAGGCGATGGTCACCGGGCGTGAGGACATCGTCGGTATCGACTCGTCCGTGATCCTGGCCCCCGAGGTGTGGGTGGCCTCCGGTCACGTCCAGACCTTCTCCGACCCGCTCACCGAGTGCACCTCCTGCCACAAGCGCCACCGCGCCGACCACCTGGAGGAGGCGTACGAGGCCAAGCACGGCCGTCTGCCCGAGAACGGCCTTGCCGACATCAACTGCCCCAACTGCGGTGTGAAGGGCCAGTTCACCGAGCCCAAGCAGTTCTCCGGCATGCTGGAGACCCACCTCGGTCCGACCCAGGACACCGGCTCCAAGGCGTACCTGCGCCCCGAGACCGCCCAGGGCATCTTCACCAACTTCGCCGTGGTCCAGCAGACCTCGCGCCGGAAGCCGCCCTTCGGCATCGCGCAGATGGGCAAGTCCTTCCGCAACGAGATCACGCCGGGCAACTTCATCTTCCGCACCCGCGAGTTCGAGCAGATGGAGATGGAGTTCTTCGTCAAGCCCGGCGAGGACGAGCAGTGGCAGGAGTACTGGATGCAGGAGCGGTGGAACTGGTACCGCGACCTCGGCATCCGCGAGGAGAACATCCGCTGGTACGAGCACCCGAAGGAGAAGCTGTCCCACTACTCGAAGCGCACCGCCGACATCGAGTACCGCTTCAACTTCGGCGGCAACGAGTTCTCCGAGCTGGAGGGCGTCGCCAACCGCACGGACTTCGACCTCAAGGCCCACTCCGCCGCCTCCGGCCAGGACCTCACCTACTTCGACCAGGAGGCCGGTGAGCGCTACACCCCGTACGTCATCGAGCCGGCGGCCGGTGTTAACCGCGCCATGCTCGCCTTCATGCTCGACGCGTACATCGAGGACGAGGCCCCGAACGCCAAGGGCGTCATGGAGAAGCGCACCGTGATGCGCCTCGACCCGCGCCTGGCCCCGATCAAGGTCGCCGTCCTGCCGCTGTCCCGCAACCAGCAGCTGTCGCCGAAGGCCAAGGGCCTCGCCGCTGACCTGCGCAAGAACTGGAACATCGAGTTCGACGACGCGGGCGCCATCGGCCGCCGCTACCGCCGCCAGGACGAGATCGGTACGCCGTTCTGCGTCACCGTCGACTTCGACACCCTGGACGACAACGCGGTGACCGTGCGCGAGCGCGACACCATGAAGCAGGAGCGTGTCTCCCTGGACCAGATCCAGAGCTACCTCGGCAGCCGCCTGCTCGGCTGCTAGGTCCCGCTGGAACGACCGGTGGCCCGGTGCGCATCACGTGCACCGGGCCACCGTCGTCTTCCGCTCGGGCTCACGCGCCCTGGACCTGCGCCCGGGCCTCGACCTCGGCGGCGGATGCCGCGGCGCGGCGCTCCCCCTCGGCCTTCGAGCGCTTGCCGTAGAGCGTGGTCCAGACGGCCAGCGCGCCGAGTACCCCGTAGATCATGATCGGGCTGATGGCCACCATCGTGTCGGTGGGCAGGGCGTACGCCAGGGCGATCCGCGTCCCGGCCTCCGCGAGGTACGCCACGCCCCACACCGTGGTCATCACGGTCATCGTGCGGCGGAAGCCCTCGAACTGCCACAGGCCGTTCCACCACGTGGTGCTCGCGGGGGTGCCGTCGGTGGCGAACTTGCGGCCGAAGTAGAACATCAGCGGTCGCGGCGCGAGCAGCGTGACCAGGCAGAGCAGGCCGAACAGTCCGGTCACCCCGGAGTCCTTGACCAGCAGCGCCCGGGCGGAGTGCGCACCGACCAGCGAGACCACCGCCGTGATCACCAGGAACACCAGGGTGACGATGGCGAATTCGTCGAGCTTGCGGCGCCAGGCCAGGCTGATCGCACTGTCGAGCACGGGCCACGCACTGCTGACCAGCAGCGCGCCGAACTCGCTCCAGCCGTGGTCGTGGAGCTGGTTGTAGGTGATGATCGGCGCCACCACGTTGAGGCCGATGGTCATGATCCAGCCAAGCGCTGCGGCGCTGCCGGAGCGGGCGGGCGGCGCCGGACGATCGTCCTGGGCTACCGAAGTGGACATGCTTCCCCCTGAGAAGTGCCTGATGAGAGTGGTCGGGGGGAACGTAGGACAGGTGTGCGGTCCGGCAACAGGACCCCCCGCCCAAAATGATCACCAAGTTTGACCGGAATCACCCACTCCGGCTCCTGGGTGGTCGGTTCAGGCGCGCAGGCCCCGGATCACGAGGGCGGTGACCGCCTCGAACTCCGTGATGATCGTGGGCGAGAGCCAATCGGCCGCGTACTGCGGATCGTGGAAACGGCCGGTGGCGTCGAACACCGCCCGGGCGGCGGCCGGTACATCGGGCGCCGTCAGCGAACCGGCCTCGACGCCCTCGGAGATGATCAGGGCCAACTGGTCGATCAGCTGGCTCAAGTGGTGGTCCACCACACCACTGTTCTCGGCGAGCAGCACCGTGTACGTCGCAAACAGCTCGGGGTCGTCGCCCGCCTTGTGGCGCTTGGCCTCGAAGAGCGCCTCCAGCCACGTTTCCAGCTTGGACGGAGCGGTCTCGGCGGGGGCCGAGGCGATCTTCTCCAGCTGGACCACGCTCTTGGCGAGCCAGCGGTCCGTAACGGCCTCGCGCAACGCCGCCTTCGACGGGAAGTGGCGGTACACACTGCCGTGGCTGACGCCCAGGGCGCGGGCCACGTCCACCACGGTCGCCTTGGAGGGGCCGTAGCGGCGCAGCACCTCCTCGGTGGTTTCGAGGATGCGTTCGGGTGTCAGTGGCTCGGCAGCAGCGGGGGGCATGAGTACGACCGTACCGCCCGCTCAGTGCTCGCTGTCGAGGTGGGCCATCTGTGCCGCCGGGTACCGCTCGCCGGTCGCGGCCCCCGCCGGGACCGCTTCCTCGATGGCCGCCAGGTCCGCAGGGGCCAGCTCCACTTCCATGGCACCGAGTGCCTCGGAGAGCCGGTCCCGTCGGCGGGCGCCCACCAGCGGGACGATGTCCTCGCCGCGCGAGAGAACCCAGGCGATGGCGGTCTGGGCCACGCTGATCCCCTTGCCCTCCGCGACCTTGCGCAGGGCATCGACCAGGTCGAGGTTGCGCTGCAGGTTCTCGCCCTGGAAACGGGGACTCATCCCGCGGAAGTCGCCCGGTGCCAGCTGCCGGTCGCGGTCGAAGTGTCCGCTGATCAGGCCGCGGCTCAGCACCCCGTACGCCGTGATGCCTATGCCCAGTTCGCGGGCGGTCGGCAGGATCTCCTCCTCGATGCCGCGGGAGAAGAGCGAGTACTCGATCTGGAGGTCCGAGATCGGGGCCACGGCTGCGGCGCGCCGCAGGGTGTCCGCGCCGACCTCGGAGAGGCCGATGTGTCGTACGTGCCCGGCCTCGACGGCCTCCGCGATGGCGCCGACGGTCTCCTCGATCGGGACGGCCGGGTCCACGCGCGCGATCCGGTAGACGTCGATGTGGTCCCGGCCGAGGCGCTGGAGCGAGTAGGCCAGGAAGTTCTTGACGGCCTCGGGACGGCCGTCGTAGCCGGTGAACCCGCCCTCGACCGTGCGCAGGGCACCGAACTTCACACTGGTCAGCGCCTGCTCACGGGCCGCGGCGGGCGCGGTGCGCAGGGCTTCGTTGATGAGCAGTTCGTTGTGCCCCATGCCGTAGAAGTCGCCGGTGTCGAGCAGTGTCACCCCGGCGTCCAGCGCGGCGTGGACGGTCGCGATCGACTCGGCCCGGTCCGCCTCCCCGTACAGGGCGGACATGCCCATGCAGCCGAGTCCCAGCGGGAAGACGGAGGGGCCGGTCGCGCCGAGGGCGCGGGTGGGGGTCGTCCGGGAGTTCTCGTTCGTCGTCATGGAACAAGAGTGGCATGACGGATGACAGATTTCAATATCTGTCATCCGTCAGGGCGGCTAGGCCGCCATCCGCAGGACCAGCGCCGCCGCCGCGACCAGGGTCAAGACCGCCGCCGGGGCCAGTTCGAAATCCCTGACGCGCAGGTGGCTGATGATCGCGCCGATGAAGTAGAGGGTCACGCCGGCGGCTGCGGCCACGCCCAGCGGAGTCACCCACAGGCCTGCGACCAGGCCGATCGCGCCGGCCGCCTTGAGGATGGCCAGTCGTGGCAGCCAGCTGTCCGGGACCTGGACCTTCCGCATGCTCGCCACGATCGTCTCGTTGCGCTGGAGGGTGAACGTGGCGGACGCCGCCAGGACGAGTGCGAGCAGGCCGGCGACGGCGGCGTACGCAATGAACATGATGAGTCCAATGATTGATGGTGTTGGATCATTGAATAGTATCAACGATCGAATCCATACAACCATTCCTCGATTGTTACGATGTCCGATATGACGGCAGCTCAGGAATCCCCGCACCCACCGCAGCGGCTGGGCCTGCTGCTGGCCTGGCACGGCTCGATCACCGAGACGCGCATGAGGAAGGCGCTCAGCGCGGCCGGGCTCACCCCGCGGCACGCGATGACGCTGATGCACCTGGAGGGCGGCCCCATCGGCCAGCGGGCGCTCGCCGAGCGGCTGGAGGTGGACCCGAGCGTGCTGGTCGGGATCCTCAACGACCTGGAGGGCGAGGGCCTGGCCGTGCGCCGCAGGGACCCGGCCGACCGCCGCCGCCACAACGTGGCCATCACGGAGGCCGGATCGGCCGCCCTCGCCAAGACGAACGCGGCGCTCGACGAGGTCGAACTCGCCATGTTCGCCGGACTCTCCCTGCAGGACCGGGACGCACTGCGCGGCCTGCTGGCCCGGATCGACTCGAACGCCGATGACTTCAACTGCAGCGAGTAGCCAAGGCACTTCCCGGCGCGCCGCCCCGCCGGCACCGGCCGCGCCCCCCCGCCAGCGCCGTCCCGGCCGCGCGGCTGCGGCCGCCGGATCGTCAGCCGCGCGGCGGGGCTCCGGCCCGCGACGTCTCCGCGGCCGCCTGCTCCAGCGTGCGGGCGGTCCGCGCCGCCGTCTCCCTGGCCCACCGGCCACTGGTCACGCCGCCCACGAGGAGCGCGAGCAGCCCGCAGGCCGTGATGATCCACCAGGCCGGCCGGGCCGCCTCAGCGAAATCCGCACCGCCCGCCGTGCCCGCCGCCAGGACCGTGCCGATCATGGCCACGCCCAGCGTGCCGCCGGTCTGCCTGCTGGTGGAGGCGACCGCGGCCGCGACCCCCGCCTGGGCCCGGGGCATCCCGGAGACCGCCGTGTTGGTGATGGGCGCGTTCACCATGCCGAACCTCAGCCCGACAGCACGTATCCGGTGAACAGGAAGAACCGCGGGTCGATCAACGGCTCGGCCCGCCGCGGCTCGTACACCAGCAGTCCGATCAGCAAGGCCACGGCCAGGAAGGTGCAGCGGAGGATCGTCGGGGAGCCCCAGCCTGCGGTCGGCGTCTCGATGATCCCGTACGTCAGGGATCCCAGCAGGGTGATGACCAGCAGCTGGCCCACCGGATCCGGGCGGCGCGGGTGCTCGGCCCGCGACTCCGGGACGTAGCGCACGGTCAACGTGACGGCCAACAGCCCGACCGGGAGGCTGGCCCAGAAGATCGAGCGCCAACCGACCGAGTCCAGGAGCAGCCCGCCGATCAGCGGGCCCGCGGCCATGGAGACCCCGACCACCGCGCCCCAGACCCCGATGGCACGAGCCCAGGCTCGACTCCGACACGGTTCCGATAGTACGTCTAACTAAAGAAATGTGCGGTGCGATGCGCCTGGGCGACAATGGGGGGATGACCACGCTCCCTCCGCCGCTCGCGATCGGCCCGCACACCGTGCAGCCCCCGGTGGTGCTCGCGCCCATGGCCGGTATCACCAATGCCCCGTTCCGCACCCTCTGCCGGGAGTTCAGCGGTGGCAAGGGGCTGTTCGTGAGCGAGATGATCACGACCCGCGCCCTGGTCAAGCGCAACGAGAAGACCATGCAGCTGATCCACTTCGACGAGACCGAGAAGCCCCGCTCGATCCAGCTGTACGGAGTGGACCCGACGACGGTCGGCAAGGCGGTCCGCATGATCGTCGAAGAGGACCGCGCCGACCACATCGACCTCAACTTCGGCTGCCCGGTCCCCAAGGTGACCCGCAAGGGCGGTGGCTCGGCCCTCCCCTACAAGCGGAACCTGCTGCGCGCGATCCTGCGCGAGGCCGTGGCAGGCGCCGGCGACCTGCCGGTCACCATGAAGATGCGCAAGGGCATCAACGACGACCACCTCACCTACCTGGACGCCGGCCGGATCGCCGTCGAGGAGGGCGTCACCGCGATCGCCCTGCACGGGCGCACCACCGCCCAGCACTACGGCGGCACCGCCGACTGGGACGCGATCGCGCGGCTCAAGGAGCACGTGCCGGAGATCCCCGTTCTCGGCAACGGCGACATCTGGTGCGCCGAGGACGCGCTGCGCATGGTCCGCGAGACCGGTTGCGACGGGGTGGTCGTGGGTCGCGGTTGTCTGGGCCGCCCGTGGCTGTTCAACGACCTGGTGGCAGCCTTCGAGGGGCGTCCCGAGGACTTCCACAAGCCCACGCTGCGCGAGGTCGCGGCCACCATGCACCGGCACGCCGAGCTGTTGGGGGAGTGGATCGGCGACGAGGCGCGCGGGGTGATCGACTTCCGTAAGCACGTGGCCTGGTACCTCAAGGGCTTCGCGGTGGGTTCCGAGATGCGGAAGAAGCTGGCCGTCACCTCGTCGCTGGCCGAGCTGGACGCTCATCTGAGCGAGCTCGACCTGGACCAGTCGTGGCCCGAGAGCGCGGACGGCCCGCGCGGCCGGACGTCCGGAAACAACCGGGTTGTCCTGCCGGACGGCTGGTTGAAGGATCCGTACGACTGTGCCGGCGTGAGCGAGGATGCCGAACTGGACACGTCCGGAGGCTGAGAAACAGCTGACAAACTATGCCGTCGGCGGCGTGACATACGCCACGCATGGGTGGGGTTGCGCTCACATGAGCGCGAAAATCCCGGGTAAGACTTCCAAAGGGTGGCACTGGGTGCCACCCTTTGTTTGTTCAAGACTTGAACGCAAATGTATCGATGATCGCTCATCCGAGCACGGTCAAGCCTCAGGAGCCACTTCAGCCTTCGGGAGATGAACGCGCCGGGCGTGTTCTGGCTACTCATTGGTTACTTTCGATCTGCTGGCGCACGGGTGGTTACGGCCGCATGACGACCAAGTGGACGTACCCAGAAGCCTTCGATCTGGGTATGTTCCTGGCCGTCAGGGCAGCCACCGAGTCCTCGAGGAGTCGAGACCCGTGTCGGAAAACAAAGATCAGAAGTTCGTCTACGACTTCACCGAGGGAAACCGCGACCTCAAGGACCTTCTCGGCGGCAAGGGGGCCAACCTCGCCGAGATGACCAACCTGGGTCTGCCGGTCCCTCCCGGCTTCACCATCACCACCGAGGCCTGCAAGGTCTACCTCGACAGCGGTGAGGCTCCGGCCGCGCTGCGCGACGAGGTGAGTGCCCACCTGGCCGCCCTCGAGGCGAAGATGGGCAAGAAGCTCGGACAGTCGGACGACCCGCTGCTGGTCTCCGTGCGTTCCGGGGCCAAGTTCTCCATGCCCGGCATGATGGACACGGTCCTCAACATCGGCCTCTCCGACGAGTCCGTCACCGGCCTCGCCTCCCAGGCCGGCAACGAGCGCTTCGCGTGGGACTCGTACCGCCGTCTCATCCAGATGTTCGGCAAGACCGTCCTCGGCGTCGACGGCGAGCTCTTCGAGGAAGCCCTCGACGAGGCCAAGGCCGCCAAGAAGGTCACCGTCGACACCGACCTCGACGCCGCGGACCTGAAGAAGCTGGTCACCCGCTTCAAGAAGATCGTCGCCAAGCAGGCCGGCCGCGAGTTCCCGCAGGACGCCCGCGAGCAGCTCGACCTCGCCGTCGAGGCGGTCTTCAACTCCTGGAACACCGACCGCGCCAAGCTCTACCGCCGTCAGGAGCGCATCCCCGGCGACCTGGGCACCGCGGTCAACATCTGCTCCATGGTCTTCGGCAACCTCGGCCCCGACTCCGGCACCGGCGTCGCGTTCACCCGCGACCCCGCCAGCGGCCACCAGGGCGTCTACGGCGACTACCTGCAGAACGCCCAGGGCGAGGACGTCGTCGCGGGCATCCGCAACACCGTCCCGCTGGCGGACCTGGAGGCGATCGACAAGCCCTCGTACGACCAGCTCATGACGATCATGACGACGCTGGAGAACCACTACAAGGATCTCTGCGACATCGAGTTCACCATCGAGCGCGGACAGCTGTGGATGCTGCAGACCCGCGTCGGCAAGCGCACCGCCGGCGCTGCCTTCCGGATCGCCACCCAGCTCGTCGACCAGGGCCTGATCGACGAGGCCGAGGCCCTCCAGCGGGTCAACGGCGCCCAGCTCGCCCAGCTGATGTTCCCCCGCTTCGACGAGGACGCCAAGACCGAGCTGCTCGGTCGCGGCATCGCCGCCTCCCCGGGCGCCGCGGTCGGCAAGGCCGTCTTCGACTCCTACACGGCGGTCAAGTGGTCCCGCTCCGGCGAGAAGGTCATCCTGATCCGCCGCGAGACCAACCCGGACGACTTGGACGGCATGATCGCCGCCGAGGGCATCCTGACCTCGCGCGGCGGCAAGACCTCGCACGCGGCCGTCGTGGCGCGCGGCATGGGCAAGACCTGCGTGTGCGGCGCCGAGGACCTCGAAGTCGACACCAAGCGCCGTCGAATGACGGTCGGCGGCACGATCATCGAGGAAGGCGACGTCGTCTCCATCGACGGCTCCACCGGCAAGGTCTACCTCGGTGAAGTACCCGTCGTACCGTCCCCGGTCGTCGAGTACTTCGAGGGCCGCATGCACGCCGGCGCCGACGACGCCGACGAACTCGTCGCCGCCGTCCACCGGATCATGGCCTACGCGGACCGCGTCCGCCGGCTCCGCGTCCGCGCCAACGCCGACAACGCCGAGGACGCGCTGCGCGCCCGTCGCTTCGGCGCCCAGGGCATCGGCCTGTGCCGCACCGAGCACATGTTCCTCGGTGAGCGGCGCGAGATGGTCGAGCGCCTGATCCTCGCCGACACGGACAGCGAGCGCGAAGAGGCACTGGGTGCCCTGCTGCCGCTGCAGAAGAAGGACTTCATCGAGCTGTTCGAGGCGATGGACGGCCTGCCCGTCACGGTCCGGCTCCTCGACCCGCCGCTGCACGAGTTCCTGCCCGACATCACCGAGCTGTCGGTGCGCGTCGCCCTCGCCGAGTCCCGCAAGGACGCCAACGAGAACGACCTGCGCCTGCTCCAGGCCGTGCACAAGCTGCACGAGCAGAACCCGATGCTGGGTCTGCGTGGGGTCCGCCTCGGCCTGGTCATCCCCGGTCTGTTCGCCATGCAGGTCCGGGCGATCGCCGAGGCCGCGGCCGAGCGCAAGAACGCCAAGGGCGACCCCCGCGCCGAGATCATGATCCCGCTCGTGGGCACCGTCCAGGAGCTTGAGATCGTCCGCGAGGAGGCCGACCAGGTCATCGCCGAGGTCGAGGCCGCCACCGGCACCAGCCTCAAGCTGACCATCGGCACGATGATCGAGCTGCCGCGAGCCGCCCTGACGGCCGGGCAGATCGCCGAGGCCGCCCAGTTCTTCTCCTTCGGTACGAACGACCTGACCCAGACGGTGTGGGGCTTCTCCCGCGACGACGTCGAGGCCAGCTTCTTCACCGCGTACCTGGAGAAGGGCATCTTCGGGGTCTCGCCGTTCGAGACCATCGACAAGGACGGCGTCGGCTCGCTGGTCCGCAGCGCGGTCCAGGCCGGTCGGGCCACCCGCCCCGACCTCAAGCTCGGCGTCTGCGGCGAGCACGGTGGCGACCCCGAGTCCGTCCACTTCTTCCACGAGGTGGGCCTCGACTACGTCTCCTGCTCGCCCTTCCGGATTCCGGTGGCGCGCCTGGAGGCCGGCCGCGCCGCCGCCGAGGCGAAGGGCAGCGACAGCCGCTGACCCCCGCACGGCCCTGACAGGGCCCGCTCACTGCGCGTCCGCCCCCGGGTTCCCTGACCCCCGAGGGCGGACGCGCCCATTTTTTTCGTTGTTCAACAAATCCTTACGTCAGCAGGCGGTGGACGGATCCCCACCCGTCCACCGCCTGCTGTCAATCTGCCGGGCACGTCGGCGCTTCCCGGTGCGACCGACCGCCAGGCCCCGCAAAGCCCCCCACGGCCTTCACGGAGCGTTTCGGTCGCACCGGAGTGTGCCCGGCGGAGTACAGGATTTCGGTTGTCACGCCCCTGCCGAAAGGGGTTTCAACTGTGGCCGAAAGGGCGTGGTGACGTCGTGTGACGGCATGCATACTCATGGGGCGGGGGGATTGCGGTTGCACAGGTGGGGGTTCGGTGCTGCGTATCCATTTCACTGGAGTGGACCTGGCACGCGTACGGATGGCAGGGCGTCCCGATGCGTTGTGGGAAACGATTCTGAGTTTTCACCGCTTAAGAGACCGGCGTGATGCCCGGTTCTTCGGTGAATGGCGTACGGAAACCCGGAGCAGGTTGAATAGTGAAACACGTTTGCTCGGGGCGCTCATACCGAGTCGCGGCTATTTCCCTGATTTCCTGACCCCCACGGAGGGGCAGTACGGGTGGGACGTGGGCCTGGACGCCCTGCGCGGGATCCATCCCGAGCGGATGCGGCGCGAGCTCACGCTGGTCGGCGCGGGCACGGGCGTGGGAGCTGCCTTCGGCATGCCCTCGGCCGTGAGCGGAGGCGTGGACACGCCGGTACCGCGGCGGCTGCGGGACTTCATGGACGGCGGTACCAAGCACCTCCCGCGTCTGCTGGGCGAGTTGCGCGGCTACCACCGGGCGGCCGTGGAGCCGTACTGGACGCACATCCAGGCCCAGATCGAGGCCGAGCGGGCCGCCCGCGGACGCGCCCTGCTGGACGGCGGAGCCGACGAGCTGCTGGCCTCACTTCCGCCGATGCTGCGCTGGCGGGCGCCGGTGCTGGAGTGCGACTACCCGGTGGACCGCGACGTCCGGTTGCGGGGGCGCGGGCTGCTGCTCCAGCCCTCGTTCTTCTGCCGGCGCACCGCAGTGACCCTGCACGACCCGGAGCTGCCCCCGGTGCTGGTCTACCCGGCCGCCGCGCAGCTGGCCTCGGCGCCCACCGGCGGCGAATCGATTCGGCCCCTGGAGGAGCAGCGCCAGCGCACACTGGGCAAGCTCGTCGGGCACACCCGCTCGGTGGTCCTGCGGGCGATCGGTGACGGCGCCACCACCAGCGAACTCGCCCGCCGGGCCGGAGTCTCGCTGGCCTCCGCGAGCCAGCACGCATGCGTGATGCGCGAGGCCGGCCTGGTCACCACCCTGCGCCGGGGCAATGCCGTGCTGCACACCGTGACCCCGCTGGGGGCCGCGCTCCTCAAGGGCGGCGCGGTGGCCTCGTAGACGCGCGGGAGCCCCGGAACCGGGAAACCGGTCCGGGGCCCTGCGCCGCCCCGGTCAGACCCGGAACGGCCCGGTCACCTCGTAGGTGATGCCGCCCGAGGAGCTGCCGCTCGTGCCGCGCTGGCTCGAGAAGTAGAGCCGGGTGCCGTCGGGGGAGAAGGCCGGTCCGGTGATCTCCGAGGAGGACTGGCCGGTGATCCGCAGGAAGGGGGCGACCACGTCGTCCGGTGTGATCAGGCAGATCTCCATGTTGCCGCCGTCCTCGGCCACGTACAGGTCGCCGTACGAGGACCCGGTCACGTTGTCCACGCCCGTCAGCGGGGCCGCGCCGCCGGGCACGAGCGAGTCGTCGTAGGCCAGCTCGTACGTACTGCTCGCCAGGTTGAGCTGCCAGACCCGGTTGTCGCCCTTGGTGGTGAACCACACCGTGTCGCCGGCGTAGTGGCAGCCCTCGCCGCCGTTGAAGTGCTTGGCGCCGGAGACCTGGGTGCGGGTCGTGGTCGGCGCGCCGTCCGGGTCGGGCACGTTGGCCCAGCTGAAGGAGCCGGAGGTGCCGGAGCCGGCCACCAGCACCTGGAGGGTGCCGGAGGACAGGTTGCCCCAGGTCGTGGGCAGGAACCGGTAGAAGCAGCCGTTGGTCTCGTCCTCGGTCAAGTAGATCGCCTGGCGGACCGGGTCGGCAGCCGCGGCCTCGTGCTTGAACCGGCCCAGCGCCGGCCGCTGCAGGGCAGCGTTCACCCCGTACGGGTCGGTCTCGTAGACGAGACCGAGGCTCACTTCCTCGCAGGACAGCCAGGTGTTCCACGGGGTCTTGCCGCCCGCGCAGTTCTGCCGGGTGTTGGAGAGGATCCGGTACGCGCCGGTGATCACCCCGGAGGAGTTCAGTTTCACGGCGCTCGCACCGCCGGACGGGTTGATCTCGGAGTTGGACACGTAGATCCAGCCGGTGCCGTCCGCGAAGCAGGCGCCGCCGTCGGGGGCGCTGTGCCACGTGTAGCCGGTCGAGCCGACGGTCTGGCCGGACCGGGCGATCACCCTGCTGCTGAATCCGGTGGGCAGCTGGATGCCGTTCGCGTCCGCCGCACCGAGGGCCCCGTAGGGTCCGGCGCCGGGCTGGGCGGGCGCCGCGTAGGCGGCTCCCCGGATCAACGTGCCGCCGAAGGCGGCGGCCGAGGAGCCGATCACGGCGCCGCGCAGGAAGGTACGACGTTCCACGGTCACTCCTGTGGGAGGAGAGGGCTCCGCATCCGGTCGGGTGCGGAGTCGCACGCGCCGAGGAACCTACGAGTGCCGAGTTGACGCGACCTCAACTCCTCGTGACGCGGGAGCGACCGGCGCGCGTTGAATCCGCTTGGCGGGGCCGGCCGGACGGGACAGGAAGGGTTTTTCACGGCGTGGGCACGCCCTTTTCCACGGAGGACCGGCGATGCGGGCGCCCGGGCGTGGGACAGGTGCATATGCGAGCCTTCCGCGGGCGGCCCGCAGGCGCCGAATTCCCGGGCCGGTGCGTACGCAGTGCGAAATCGGCGGACGACATCCTGCGCTCGCACACGGCCGCGTCGGCGCGGGCAGCGCCGAACCGTCCCCCGCAGCGCCCGCTCGGCGGCCGGCACTCGCCCGTCGGCCGCCGCCGCCGGACCGCCCGACCCCACGCGTCCCGCGCCCCCACTCGTAGCCCACCGTGACCGAGCGGGCCGTCCGGCAGGCCCGTCGGCCGGGCTCCGGGCAGCAGGGGAGGTACGGCGGGACCTTCAGCCCCTGGAACGGACCGTCAGCGAAGGGGGACCATGGAGTCATGGCCCCCTTCGCCGAGGACAACGACCTCTCCGGCCGTTCCGACATCTCCGGGCGCTCCGACCTCGCCGTCGTTCTGCGCCGCTTCTACGAGGCGGCCTTCGCCGACCGGCAGATCGGACCGTTCTTCACCGAGATCGCCGGCACGGACATCGAGGTCCACCTGCCCCGGATCACCGATTTCTGGGAGCGGGCCCTCTTCCGCACCGCCGGCTACCGACGTGACGCCTTCGCCCCGCACGCCGCCCTCCATGCGGCGCGGCCCATGACCGCCGAGGACTTCGGGCGCTGGGTGCAGCTGTGGCACGCCACCATCGACGGCCTGCACCGGGGGCCCCACGCCGAGCGCGCCAAGGCGCAGGGCGAACGGATCGCGTCGGCCCTGCACCGGCGGCTGGCCGGCCCGGACGCGCCGACGGAGGGCGAGCGCGGCCCGGGGTTCGTCCCGCTGGCCGCGCTGACCCTCCGATCGCCTTCCTGACCTGCGCTGACCGGGCTCGGCGAAAGGGTGTCGTCGCACCGCACCGGGCACATCTCGAAAAGTTTTCCCGGGAGCGATGAGTTCTTCCGGCGCCCCCGGTCTACCTCTCGAAAGCACTCCGCACGAGAGAAGAGGGACCGCGATGCCCACCATGATCTTCGTCAACCTGCCGGTCAAGGACATCGAGGCCGCCAAGGCGTTCTGGGGCAAGCTCGGCTACTCCTTCAACCCCCAGTTCAGCGACGACAGGACCGGCTGCCTCGTCATCAGCGACACGATCTACGCGATGCTCATGACCGAAGACCGCTTCAAGGACTTCGCCACCAAGGAGGTGGCGGACGCCAGCAGGACCACCGAGGTCATGCTCGCCCTGAGCGCGGAGAGCCGGGAACAGGTCGACGAGGTGGTCGGTGCCGCCCTCGCGGCGGGCGGCACCGAGCCGCGCCCGGCCCAAGACCTCGGCTTCATGTACGGCCGCGCCTTCGAGGACCTGGAGGGCCACGTCTGGGAGTACGTCTGGATGGACCCGGCGGCCGTCCAGGGCTGAAGCCCTGCTACGCCGGCACGCCCGAGGTCGCGGCGGTCCGCACCGGATAGGTCCGGACCGCCACCTCCTCGTCGTCCAGGCAGTGCCCCGAAGCCAGGTCGAAGCGCTGCTTCAGCAGCGGTGAGGCCACGAACGGCCTGCCGTCCACACACCCGACCAGCCCCCGCGAGAGCACGGCCGCCCCGGTGAACGGGTCCTGGTTGTCGATGGCGTACATCCCTCCGGAACGGCCGATGAACACCGCGGCCTGGCTCCCGTCGGGCAGCAGGACCGCGACCCCGCGCCCGGGGGTCAGCGCGGACAGATCGCACACCGTCAGCCAGCCTTCGGCCACTTGTAGTTCCACGGTCATCGGGTGCCTCCCATGGCCTCCAGCGGCCGGCGGTCGAGAATGGTCAGGTCGGGCTTGACCTGGTCGCGTTCGGGGACGAACTTCACGGTCGGGTCGGGCGCGCCGGGAGCGTTGACGAAGGACACGAACCGGCGCAGCCGCTCCGGGTCCTGGAGCGTCTCGGCCCATTCGTCGCGGTAGTGCGCCACGTGGTCGGCCATCAGTGACTCCAGCTCCGCGCACAGCCCCAGCGAGTCGTGCACGACCACGTCCCGCAGGTGGTCCAGGCCGCCCTCCAGCCGGTCCAGCCAGGTGGAGGTGCGCTCCAGCCGGTCGGCGGTGCGGATGTAGAACATCAGGAACCGGTCGATGAGCCGGACCAGTTCCGCATCGGACAGGTCCTGGGCCAGCAGGTCCGCGTGGCGCGGGGTGGCACCGCCGTTCCCGCCGACGTAGAGGTTCCAGCCGTTCGCCGTGGCGATCACCCCGAAGTCTTTACTCTGCGCCTCCGCACACTCGCGGGCGCAGCCGGACACCGCCGACTTGAGCTTGTGCGGGGCGCGCAGGCCCCGGTAGCGCAGCTCCAGGTCGATGGCCATCCGCACGCTGTCCTGGACCCCGTAGCGGCACCAGGTCTGGCCCACGCAGGACTTCACCGTGCGCAGCGCCTTCCCGTACGCGTGGCCGGACTCGAATCCGGCGTCCACGAGCCGGGCCCAGATCCGCGGGAGCTGGTCCACGCTGGCTCCGAAGAGGTCGATGCGCTGACCGCCGGTGATCTTCGTGTAGAGGCCGAAGTCGCGGGCCACCTCACCGATCACGATGAGCTTGTCCGGGGTGATCTCACCACCGGGGATGCGCGGGACGACGGAGTACGAGCCGTTGCGCTGGAGGTTCGCCAGGAAGTGGTCGTTGGTGTCCTGGAGGGCTGCCTGCTCCCCGTCCAGCACGTAACCGCTGGCACCGAGGGTGGGGGCGAGCGAGGCGATGATCGAGCCCACGGTGGGCTTGCAGATCTCGCAGCCGTCGCCGCCGCGGGCCGCCTCCCGGCCGTGACCGTCGAGGAGCTGCTCGTACGAGGTCAGCTGCCGGGTGCGGACGATCTCGTACAGCTCGGCGCGGGTGAAGGGGAAGCAGCCGCACAGGCCCTTGTCGGTGGCCGCGGGCAGCAGCTGGCCGATCACCTTGAGGCAGCTGCCGCAGCCGGTTCCCGCCTTGGTGCACTGCTTGACCTCGGGGAGGGTCGCACAGGCGGTGATCGCCTTCTTGGTGACGTTGTGGCAGGAGCAGATGACCGCGGAGTCGGGGAGCGCCGACGGGCCGAGCGCCACGGGCGCGCCGAGGCCGGCGGGCAGGACCAGCTGGTCGGGGCTGACGGGCGGGACGCTGCCGGTGAGCGGGCGCAGCAGGCCGTACGAGTCCGCGTCGCCGACCAGGACCCCGCCGAGCAGGACCCCGTCGGGGGAGACGACCAACTTCTTGTAGACGCCGGAGCGGGAGTCGGAATAGACGACGTCCAGGCTGCCCTGGGTGGCCCCGTGGGCGTCGCCGAAGGAGGCCACGTCGACGCCGAGCAGCTTGAGCTTGGTGGAGAGGTCGGCTCCGGTGAACTCCTTGTCGCGTCCCAGGAGGTCGTCGGCGGCGGTCTCGGCCATCTCGTAGCCGGGGGCCACCAGGCCGTAGACGCGCCCGTCGGTGGCCAGCGCGCACTCCCCGATGGCGTAGACGCGCGGGTCCGACGTGCGGCAGCGGGCGTCGACGCCGATGCCGCCGCGTTCGCCGACCACCAGCCCGCAGTCACGGGCGAGCTGGTCGCGGGGCCGAACCCCGGCGGAGAAGACGACGAGGTCGGTGTCGACGGTCGAACCGTCCGAGAGCCGCATGCCGCTCACCCGGCCGTCCGCCCCCGTGACGACTTCCTGGGTGCCGACGCCGGTGTGAACGGTCAGCCCCATGGACTCGATGGTGCGCAGCAGGGCCGCGCCGCCGCCGTCGTCGACCTGGACCGGCATCAGGCGCGGGGCGAACTCCACGATGCGGGTGGCGAGGCCCAGGCCCTGGAGGGCACCTGCGGCTTCGAGCCCGAGGAGCCCGCCGCCGACGACGGCGCCCGTGGTGCGGGTCTTGGCGTACTCCTCGATCGCGAGCAGGTCCTCGATGGTGCGGTAGACGAAGCAGCCGGGGGCGTCCTTGCCGGGGACGGGCGGCACGAAGGGGTAGCTGCCGGTCGCCAGGACGAGCACGTCGTACGGGAACACCCGACCGGAGCGGGAGGTGACGGTGCGGGCGTCGCGGTCGACGGTCTCGGCGGGGTCGTCGAGGTGGAGCTCGATCCCGTGCTGCTCCATGAAGCCCGCGGGGGTGAGGGAGAGGTCCTCGGCGGTGCTGCCGGAGAAGTACGAGGTGAGGTGCACGCGGTCGTAGGCGGGCCGGGGCTCCTCGCAGAGCACGGTGATCCGGTGCGTGGCGGTGGCCCCGCGCTCGGCGAGCGCTTCGAGGTAGCGCTGGCCGACCATGCCGTGGCCGATGAGCACGATGGCGGGGGTGGGCGTGGGTGCGGCCATGATCAGGAGCCTCCGTCGTCGGTGAGCAGGTGGAACAAGTCGGTGAGGGCTTCCCCGTCCTCCCAGCTGCGGGCGAGGGCACCCACGCTGGACAGTTCGCCGAGGAGGACGCCGCCGACGAGGCGATCGCCGCGGACGACGACCTTCCGGTAGGTCCGGCGGGTGGCGTCGGCGAGGTGGACCACGTCGTCACCGGGGAGCGGGGTGGTCTCGCCGAAGGCGGCGAGATCGAGCGGGCCGTGGCCCTTGGCGGGGGTGAGGGTGAGGCGGGTGAGGGCGCGGGTTCCGGTGTATCCGGGAGCGGAGGCCCAGCCGCCGCCGGTGGTCCCGGTGGCGGTTTCGGTGGCGGCCCCGGCAGTGGTGCCGGTGATGGTTTCGGCGGCCCCGGCGGTGGTCCCGGTCAGGTGAGCGGCGAGGGCGTCGGCCTGCTCCAGTGCAGGGCCCGCGAGGCCGTACACGCGGCCCGCGTGCTCGGCGCAGTCACCGATGGCGTGGATGTGGGGGTCGCTGGTCCGGAGCAGGTCGTCCACGACGATTCCGGTCCGCACGTCGAGTCCGGCGGCGAGCGCGAGCCCCGTGCGGGGCCGGACGCCACAGGCGAGCACGACGACGTCGGCGTCGAGCCGGTAGCCGTCGGCGAGCTCCACCCCGGTGACCCGGCGGTTCTGCTGGGCGGGCGTCGGCGGTGCAGTGGCGATGGTGCCGCCGGGAGCTGCTCCCGACCCCGGACGCGAGCCCGTGCCGGAGCCGTCCGAGCCGGGGGCGGGGGCGGCGGACGTCGTCAGTCCGCGGACTCGGCACTCCGTGTGGATCTCGATGCCGAGGGCGGTCAGGTGGGCGTGGAGCAGCGCCGAGGCGCCGGCGTCCAACTGGCGTTCCATCAGGCGTTCGCCCTGCTGGGCCAGCACCACCTGGGCGCCGCGTTCGGCCAGGGCGCGGGCCGCTGACACGCCGAGGAGGCCGCCGCCGATCACCACCGCGCGCACGTCCGCCCGTACGGTCACGGCCGCCGACAGCGCCAGGCAGTCGTCCATCGTGCGGAACGCGTGCACCCCGTCCGGGAGTTCCCGCCCCTCCGGTTCGAACAGCCCCCGCAGCGGCGGGAGGACGGCGTTGGAGCCCGTGGCCAGGACCAGCGTGTCGTACCGGTGCGCACTGCCGTCGTCGCAGTGGACCGTCCGGTCGGCCCGGTCGATCCGGACCGCCCGCACGCCCCGGCGCAGTACCGGACCCGGAGCCGGGAGCGCGGTCACCTCCGGTGCGTACCGGCCCGCCAGGACCTCCGCCAGCAGGACCCGGTTGTACGGGACGTGCGGTTCCTCGCCGAGTACGGTCACCTCTGCACCGGAGGCTGCACCTGCACCTGGACCCGCGGCTAGCCGCGCGGCGAACCGCAGGCCCGCGAAGCCACCGCCGATCACCACCACACGCCGCTGCTGCTGCTTCGAGGTCATGGCACGAGCGTGCGCGTCCGCTGTTTCCCCGCCGCATCGCCACTGTTACCCGGACGGAACGCGCACCTCAGCGCCCGGGTTAGGGGCCGGTGAGGCGCCCCGCAAGGCCGTCTTGAGGATCACTTCGGGCCGCTGAACGGCCCTGGAGCTGCCCTCGCCTCCGACCTGCTCCAGCCCTTCCGTCCGTTTCCGAGAGGCCGCCGCACCATGCGCCGTCCCTGCACGTCGCCCTGTCCGTAACCGTCGGGGCGGCGGCCTCCACAGCCCCGGCCGCCGCCCCCGCAGCCGCCCGCGCGGCGGCTCGCAGCCGGGATGGGGCTGGCCAGTGTGGTGGCCGCTACCGCGCTGACGGCGATGGTGAAATCGGCCGCTCCGGTGGCCCCGGACCGGGTGCCGGCCGGGCAAAGCTCAATCTTTGCGCAAGTTTCCGGTGATTGATGGCCGGTGCAATCATCGGCTCCGTAGGGTCGTGGCCGTGCCTGACATATCAACGACCATGATCATCGTGCTGTGCGTGGCCGCCGCAGCAGCCGGCTGGATCGACGCGGTGGTGGGCGGCGGCGGGCTGCTGCTCCTGCCCGCCCTGCTCCTCGGCCTGCCGAACGCCCACCCCGCCACCGTCCTCGGCACCAACAAGGCGGTGGCCATCGTCGGCACCGCGGGCGCGGCGGTGACGTACGTGCGCAAGGCCCCGGTGGACGTGAAGCTCGCCGTCCGGATCGGTCTGGCCGCGCTCGTCGGGTCCATGGGCGGTGCTGCGCTGGCCGGCGGGATCAGCAAGGACGCCCTCCGACCGCTGATCATGGTGGTGCTCGTGATCGTGGCGGGCGTCGTGATCTTCAAGCCGGGCTTCGGGGTCGCCCCGTCGACCTCGCCCGTCAGTCGGCAGCGGGTGCTGCTCGCCATCGGACTCGCCGGCCTCGGCATCGGCTTCTACGACGGCCTCATCGGGCCCGGCACCGGCACCTTCCTGGTGCTCGCCCTTACCGCGCTGCTCCACCTCGACCTGGTCGCCGCGTCCGCCAATGCCAAGATCGTCAACTGCTGCACGAACGCCGGCGCGCTCGCGATGTTCGCGTACCAGGGCATGGTGCTGTGGCAGTTGGCGGCGCTCCTCGCCGCCTTCAACCTGGCCGGTGGCATGATCGGGGCCCGGATGGCACTGAAGAAGGGCAGCGCGTTCGTACGGGGCGTGCTGCTGACGGTGGTCGGCGCACTGGTGATCAAGCTCGGCCTCGAACAGTGGGGCTGACCCGTCCCGCTAGTAGGTGCCGGTGAGGTGGGCGAAGACGACCACGTTGCCCTGGTAGCCGGTGCGCGGCGAGAAGCCCCCGCCGCAGGTGATCACCCGGAGCTCGGCACGCGGCGAGGGCCCGTACACCCGGGTGTCCGGGAAGTGGTCGGCCGCGTAGACCTCGACTGCGTGGACGGTGAACACGGCCGTGCTCCCGTCCGCGCGCCGCACCTCGATCACGGCTCCGCGGTGCAGGGCGCCCAGGTGGTAGAAGACGGCCGGTCCCGTGGCGTGGTCGACGTGGCCGACGACGACGGCCGTGCCGAGGGCGCCGGGGGTGGTGCCGTCGCGGTACCAGCCGGCCAGATTGCGGCTGCCGGGCGGCGGGACTTCGAGGCTGCCGTCGCGTCCGAGGCCCAGCCCGGTCAGCGGCGCGTCCACCCGGATGGATGGAATCCGGATCCGGGTCGGCGGCGATCCGGTCAGCGGGTCGATGCTGCCGGGATACTGCGCCTGCACGCTCAGCGCCTCGGCGGGGGAGGGGAGCGGGGGTCCCACGGGCTTGCTGGAGCCGCTGCCGACGAGCCAGATGCCCACGCAGGCGGCGAGCGCGACGAGCCCGCCGCGGCCGGCCTGACCTCTGCCCATGGGTGCCCCCTGGCGCGATCGGTGTGGCTCTCCGTATTCCGTGATCGGTGATCGTGTTCCGTGTGACGGGGCCGTCGCCCGACCCCGCGAACGGGGGGACCTCGCAGGGGTCGGGCGACGGGGGACGGTACCGGTCGGACCGGGGCCGAAGCCGCGGTGGGCGTCCGTCAGCTCCGCGTGCCGCTCGCCCGGCGACGCAGGAGCCAGGTACCGCCGACGGCGGCCGCGGCCAGCACGACCGCTCCCGCCGTGATCTTGGCGGGGTCGACGGTGGTGGTCGTCCCACCACCCACCCCGGTGCGGACGTGGCCTTGCGGGCCGCGTTCGGTGACGATCAGGTCGCCGGTGGCGAACTTGCCGTCGGCGCAGGTCGCGCCGATGTTGTAGGTGCCCGGGCGGATGTCGCGGGCGATCTGGAACTGCCCGGTCACCACTTCTTTGTGGGTGCCCGGGACCAGCTTGAAGCGGCCGCCGCCGACCGTGGTGGCGTCACCGTCAGCGTGGCCGCCCCGGCCGCAGGCCGTGGTGTTCACCGTGACGTTGGCTCCGGGGGCCGCCGATGTGGGCCGTACCTCCAGCGTGGCGAAGTCGCCGGGCGCGAAGCCCGCCGTGCCGAGTTCCGCGGCGGCGACCGCACCGGCGACCGGGCCGGTGAGCGCGGTGGCGGTCAGCGCGGTGGCGGTGAGCGCGTGGGCGGTGCGTCGGCGCATGGGGGCTCCTGGAAACACGGGGGTCGTGTTCCCGAGGTAACCCGGGGCATCGGTGATCCGCCTCCTGATGTGGTGTCAGGTCGACCGGCTTGCCTGGTGTCGTCGCAGGTCACAGCCACTCATTGGGCTGTTCGAGTGCAGTCCCCGTCCGGGTGACGGAGCCCGGGGCCGGCCCCGGGCAGGTCGGGGCAGGGGCAGCGTCCGCAGTGCCCTGACCCGGTCCTGGACCCGGCCCCGTCGACCGCCCCACCGGCAGTAGCTCGGCCGCGGTGCACAGCTCCGTCAGCGGCTGCGGCTGCGACTGCGGCGGAAGGTTGGGCAACAGCGGTGCACGCGGAGGAGGGGTGCAGGCACACTCGGGACCCGAGTCCCGGACCATGAGCTGTCCGCGCAACCGAGGGAGGGCCCCGTGACATCAGCCGAGCGGCCACAACAGCCACAAGATCCGCAGCAGCCACAACATCCGCAGCATGCTCAGGATCCGGTACTCACCGTGCTGACCACGGTGGACTCGGCGGAGGCAGCCGCAGCCCTGGCCCGTGGCGCGGTGGAGGCACGGTTGGCGGCCTGCGCGCAGATCTCCGGGCCCGTGACCTCCGTCTACCGCTGGAAGGGCGCGCTGGAGACCTCCCAGGAGTGGCAGGTGCTGTTCAAGACCACCTCGGGCGCCTACCCGGCCCTGGAGGCCCGGCTGATCGCGGACCACCCCTACGACACCCCGGAGATCATCGCCACGCAGGTGGTGCACGGAAGCGGTGACTACCTCGCATGGGTCGCCGCTGAGGTGGTGGCCGGATGACCGCCGAGCTCCCCTTCTTCGTCTACGGGACCCTGCGCCCGGGTGAGGTCAACCACGACCTGTTCCTGCGCGGCCGTACGGCCGCCGAGGAGCCCGCCCGGCTCCCGGACGCGCTCCTCTACGAGGGGCCGGGCTACCCGTACGCGGTCCAGCACCCGGGATCGCAGATCGTGGGCGAGCTGGTCACCCCGGCGCCGGGCGCGTACGGCGTGCTGCTGGCCGAACTGGACCGGCTGGAGGAGTACCACGGCCCCGACCGGCCGCGGAACGTCTACGACCGGGTCCGTCGCGAAGCGGTCCGCCGGGACGGGACCCGGACCCTTGCCTGGGTCTACCTGGCGGCCCCGCTGCTGGCCCGTCGCCTGCGCGAGACCGGCACCGAGATACCCGGCGGCGACTGGCTCGGCCGGCGTTAGGCCCGGCCGGCGTTAGGCCCGGCCGGTGTTGGGCCCGGCCGGTGTTGGGCCCGGTCGGCCGGCGGGGCTACAGGCCCTCGGCGCCGCGGTTGCGCAGGCGCTGGCCGTACTGCTGGAGGACCCAGAGCTCCTCCTGTACCGCCGCCAGCTGTTCCGGCGGGGCCTGGGGGCCCAGGCGCGACAGTGTGCCCTGGATCTCGTGGACTCGGCGGTCCACCGCCCGGAGGCGGACCTGGACCAGTTGGACGCCCGCGTAGACCTCGTCGACCGTCTTCGCGTGGATGGCCTCGACCGCCAGTTCCGTGACGAGGGCCCGGACCGTGTCGTTCGGCGCGGCGTCGCGGACCCGGGCCAGGTAGTCGTCGGTGCCCAGGGAGGCGCCGCCCGCGTCCTGGATGGCTTGGCGGACCGCCGCGTAGGGCGGGGCGGTGAACTCGTCCGTCCCGTACGCGTCGAAAGCCGGCGAGACGAGGGCCGGCCGCTGCAGGGCCAGCTTCAGCAATTCGCGCTCGGTGCGGTGTGCCGGGCTGCGTAGGTTCAGCGCGGGTCCGCCCGCGGGGGCGGCCGGGGCGGGCGCGGCCTCGTAGGGGCGGCTGTTGCGGCCTGCGGTCTGCTGGGGCTGGCCGCCCCGCTCCCGTGCCCAGCGCGCCAGTTGCGCGACCCGCTTGACCACGAACTGCTCGTCCCGGATGCCCAGCATCCCCGCGAGCTGGACCGCCGACTCGTGCTGGATCGCGATGTTCTTGATGTTGGCGACGACCGGAGCCGCCTCGTCCAGCGCGGCCGCCCGGCCGGCCGGGTTCTCCAGGTTGTGCCGGGCCACGATGTGCCGCAGCGCGAACTCGAACAGCGGGGTCCGCGAATCCACCAGCCCGGCCACGGCCGCGTCCCCCTGCGCCAGGCGCAGATCGCACGGGTCCATGCCGCCCGGGGTGATCGCGATCGAGGTCTCGGCGGCGAACTTCTGGTCGTCTTCGAAGGCGCGCAGTGCGGCCTTCTGCCCGGCTGCGTCACCGTCGAAGGTGAAGATCACCTCGGCTGTCGCGTTGTCCATCAGCAGGCGGCGCAGGATCTTGATGTGGTCGCCGCCGAAGGCGGTGCCACAGGTCGCGATCGCGGTCGTGACCCCGGCCATGTGGCAGGCCATCACGTCCGTGTAGCCCTCGACCACCACGGCCCGCGAGGTCCTCGCGATCTCCTTCTTCGCCAGGTCGATGCCGTACAGCACCTGGGACTTCTTGTAGATCGCCGTCTCCGGCGTGTTCAGGTACTTCGGCCCGTTGTCGTCGTCGCGCAGCTTGCGGGCGCCGAAGCCGACCACCTCGCCGCTGATGTCGCGGATCGGCCACATCAGCCGGCCGCGGAAGCGGTCGATGGGCTTCCCGCTGCGGCTGTCCTGGGCCAGGCCGGAGGTGATCAGTTCCCTGTCGCTGAAGCCCTTGCCCCGCAGGAACCGGGTCAGGTGGTCCCAGCCGGCCGGGCTGTAGCCCACGCTGAAGTGGGCGGCTGCGGCCTGGTCGAAGCCGCGTTCCGCCAGGAACCTGCGGCCGATCTCGGCTTCGGCGCCGCCCAGCTGGTCGACGTAGAACTGGGCGGCGGCCTTGTGCGCCTCGACCAGGCGGATCCGCTCGCCACGGCCGCTGGTGCCGGCGGTGTAGCCGCCCTCCTCGTAGCGCAGGGTGATGCCGGCCTGTCCGGCGAGGCGCTCGACCGCTTCCGAGAACGAGAGGTGGTCGATCTTCATGATGAAGTCGAGGGTGTCCCCGCCCGCCTGGCAGCCGAAGCAGTGGTAGAGACCCTTGCTGGGGCTGACCTGGAAGGACGGGGACTTCTCGTCGTGGAAGGGGCAGAGGCCCTTGAGGTTGCCGCCGCCGGCGTTGCGCAGTTGGAGGTAGTCAGAGACCACGGCGTCGATCGGGACCGCGTCCCGTACCGCCTTCACGTCGTCGTCGTTGATCCGTCCTGCCACCCGTGAAGTCTACGGCCGGACGGGGACGAACCCGTCAGGCCCCCTCGGCCGCCACCAGGGAGGCCAGCGGAACCGACGGGTCCGCCAGCGCCTCGCGGTTGACCGGTGCTTTCGACCGGATCAGGGCCTGGATGTGCTCGGTGACATCCCACACATTCACATTCATTCCGGCCAGCACCCGCCCGTCCGACAGCCAGAAGGCGATGAACTCCCGCTTGGCCACGTCACCGCGGATCAGCACCTGGTCGTAGCCGCCCGCCGGGGCGTACCCCGAGTACTCCAGGCCCACGTCGTACTGGTCGGAGAAGAAGTACGGCACCCGGTCGTACGAGACCTCCTGCCCCAGCATCGCCCGCGCCGCCGCCGGACCGCCGTTGAGCGCGTTCGCCCAGTGCTCGACCCGCAGGCGGGTCCCGAGCAGCGGGTGGTGCGCGGCGGCCACGTCCCCGACCGCGAAGACGTCCGGATCGCTGGTGCGCAGGGAGGCGTCCACGGCGATGCCCCCGCCGTGCTCCCGGTCGACCAGGGCCAGCCCGGAGGTCTCGGCGAGCGCGGTCCGCGGCGCGGCACCGATCGCCGCGAGCACGGCGTGCGCCGGATGCTCCTCCCCGTCGTCCGTCCGGGCGGCGAGCACCACGCCGTCGTGGCCGACGATCTCGGTGAGCCGAGAGCCGAAGTGGAAGCGGACCCCGTGATCGGCGTGCAGGTCCCCGAAGAGCCGGCCGATCTCCGGGCCGAGAACCGAGTGCAGCGGCGTGGCCAGCGGTTCGACCACGGTGACCTCGGCCCCGTACCCGCGCGCCGCGGCGGCGACCTCCAGGCCGATCCAACCGGCGCCCGCGATCAGCAGGTGGCCGTTGTCCCGGCCGAGGGTGGCCAGTACGCCCCGCAGCCGCTCGGCGTGGGCGAGCCGGCGCAGGTGGTGCACCCCTGCCAGGCCCGTGCCGGGGATGTCGAGGCGGCGCGGCTCGGCTCCGGTGGCCAGCAGCAGCTTGTCGTAGTGCAGCGTCGTACCGTCCCCGAGGACCACCTTCTTGCCGCCCCGGTCCAACTGGACCGCCGGCTGGCCGAGGTGCAGCTCGATGTCGGCGCGGGCGTACCAGGACGGCTCGTGGACGAAGACGCTGTCGCGCTCCTCCTTGCCCTGGAGGTACCCCTTGGACAGCGGGGGCCGCTCGTACGGATGGTCGTGCTCGTCGCCGATCAGGATCACCCGCCCCGTGAAGCCCTCGGACCTCAGCGTCTCGGCCGCCTTAGCTCCGGCAAGCCCTGCGCCCACGATGACGAACGTCCGGTGTGCGTCGACCACCTGATGCCTCCTCATAACCTCTCCGCCACATGCGACCACATGCGAGCGTCCCGCACTGAGCCTGCCGCGTGAAGGGGGAGTGGCCCGATCGGCTCACCCTTCGGTCCGGCGCGTGCGCCGTGTGAGCCGGGCGTGCAGGGAGCGCGCCGAGGCGTCCGTGAGCGCCGCGATCTGGTCGATGACCGTGCGTTTGCGCGCCCTGTCGTCCGGCGCGGCGTCGAACGCGGCACGGAACTGCGGGTCCAGGCCCTCGGGCGCGCGGGCGCTGAGCGCCTCGGCGAGTTCGGCCAGGACGATGCGCTGGTCGGCGCGGAGCCGTTCCTGCTCGTCGCGCTGCATCACGTACAGGTCGGCGACGGCCTTCAGGACCGCGCACTCGTTGCGCGCCTCGCGCGGGACGACCAGTTCGGCGGCGTACCGGGTCAGACGACCGGAGCCGTACGCCTCGCGGGTGGCGCCCTCGGCCGCCAGACAGAATCGGCCGATCAGCTGGCTGGTGGCGTCCTTGAGCCGGGCCTGGGCGACGGCCGACCCGTCGTACCCGTGCGGCCACCACTCCTGCTCCATCAACCGGTCCAGGGCTTCGCGCAACTCCTCCGGCTCGGTGTCGGCCGGGACGTACCGGCCGATCGCGACCTGCCAGATGGCGGTGCGCTCGGGCTCGGCGAGGAGGAGGTTGGGGTCGAGGTGGCCGGCGTGCAGACCGTCCTCGAAGTCGTGGACGGAGTACGCGACGTCGTCCGACCAGTCCATCACCTGGGCCTCGAAGCACTTGCGGTCCGCGGGGGCACCGAGGCGCAGCCACGCGAAGACCGGCAGGTCGTCGTCGTACGCGCCGAACTTGACCGAGCCGGGGTCGGTGGGGTGACCGCCGCGCGCCCACGGGTACTTGGTGGCGGCGTCCAGACTCGCGCGGGTGAGGTTGAGCCCGACGCTGACGAGCGCGCCGGTGGCCGGGTCGGGCACGAACCGCTTCGGCTCCAGGCGGGTCAGCAGCCGCAGCGACTGGGCGTTGCCCTCGAAGCCGCCGCAGTCCTCGGCGAACTCGTTGAGCGCCTCCTCGCCGTTGTGCCCGAAGGGCGGGTGGCCCATGTCGTGTGCGAGGCAGGCCGTTTCGACGAGGTCGGGATCGCAGCCGAGGGCCGCGCCGAGTTCGCGGCCGACCTGGGCGCATTCGAGGGAGTGCGTCAGACGCGTGCGGGGGCTGGCATCCCAGTCGTACGAGCGGCTGCCGGGAGTGACCACCTGGGTCTTCCCGGCGAGACGGCGCAGCGCTCCGGAGTGCAGTACGCGGGCCCGGTCGCGTTGGAAGGCGGTCCGGCCGGGCCGTTTGTCGGGCTCGGGGGCCCAGCGTTCTGTGTCGGCCGAGTCGTACGGGGCGTCGGGGTCGCGGTGCCGGACGGGTGCGGTGCCTGCCATGCCTTCCATGCTCAGACGGTAACCGGAACCACCGACAAGACGACCAATCTGAGCAATTCGAACCAACGGGGCCCATGTGGCGAGGCCCCTACGCGGTGGCCAGTTCCCGCGGGGTCCGCCGCCGGGCGAGGGCCTCGTCGTAGCGCTGGAGCACGAGGCGTGCCAGCGCCGGGTGGTCGCCGAGCGGGGCGGCGGCCGGGCCGGGCGCGGCGGCGGCGCTCTGCGCGGCGAAGCGGCCGGGGGCGGTGAAGTAGGAGGCCACCGCGATCCGGTGGTGGCCGCGGGAGGCGAGCGTGCGGACAGCGTCGGGAACGGCGGGTGTCGCGGCGGAGGCGTAGGCCGGTACGACCGCGGCGCCGCCGAGGCGTTCGGAGAGCAGGGCGGCGGTTCGGCGGGTGTCCGCCGCCGAGTCGGGGTCGCGCGACCCGGCGGCGGCGAGTACGACGGCCGTACTCGCTCCGGGAGCCCAGCCCGCCTCCAGGAGCCGCTCGTACAGGGCCTCGACCAGCAGCGGGTGCGGGCCGAGCGGGGAGGCGACGCGGGTGTCGAGGTGGCGGGCGCGGGCGGCGGCCGCGGGCAGGTCCCGCTTGACGTGGTGCCCGCGTCCGAGGAGCAGAGGGACGAGCACGGCCGCGCCGGCGGTGCCTTGGAGGGTCTCGCCGAGCAGCGGCTGGTTCAGCTCGATGTGTCCGAGCCGGACGTCGAGGCGGGGACGGAGCTCGCGGATACGTTCGAGCAGGGCCCGGACGGTGGAGAGGGCGCGCGGGTCGCGGCTGCCGTGGGCGACGGCGACGAGGGTGGGCTGCATGCGTGGACTCCGTGAGACCGAGCCCCCGTCGTGTGCCATGGGCGCAGTCCGCTGAGCTGCGTGCCGAGTTGGGCGGTGATCCGGCTCAGCAGCTCCGTGGCCGTGGCGGGGGGAAGCGGGAAGGACAGGGACTCGGGAGGGTGCACCAGCTCCGTCATGAACCGATCCTGCGGGTCGGAGGTTGCGTGGGCGTTGCGCGGGGGTGACAGGTGTTTTCCGGGTGCTCACCCGCTCATTCGTCCGAGTGAAAGGCGGGGAGGGCGGAACTGGGGCCGGGCGTAGATCGTCAATGTGTGCGAGCGGGGTGTGGGGGCACGAGGTGCGAGCCGCGAACCGCACGGCATGGTGAGCGCGGTGCGCGTTGGGCGGAGCGCGGTGCGCGTCGGGCGTTGGGCAAGGGGGGAGCGGTCATGAAGATGCCGAACTGGACGAGAACGGTGACGGGGCGGCGGCGGGCCGTTCAGGCACTGGTGGCCGGGTGCGTCCTGGCGCTGCTGCCGTCGGCGTGGACGCATGCGGTGGCCGCGGACCGACTGCGGACGACGGCCGACGCGCCGGCCGCCGAGGTGGCGGTGGTGTTCGGGGCCGGGCTGTGGAACGGCAGACCGACCCCGTACCTGGCCAACCGGCTGGATGCGGCGGTGGAGCTGTACCGCACCGGCAAGGCCAAGGTCGTCCTGGTCACCGGAGACAACAGCCGCACCGAGTACGACGAGCCCGACGCGATGCGTACGTACCTGACCGCCCGCGGGGTGCCGGGCGACCGCATCGTCAGCGACTTCGCCGGATTCGACACCTGGGACTCCTGCGTCCGCGCCCGGGAGATCTTCGGGGTGAAGCGGGCGGTGCTGATCAGCCAGGGCTTCCACATACGCCGGGCGCTCGCACTGTGCGGCGCCGCGGGCGTGGACGCGTACGGAGTCGGGGTGGATGACGCGCACGACGCGACCTGGTACTACGGCGGCACGCGCGAGGTCTTCGCGGCGGGCAAGGCGGCACTGGACGCGGCCTTCAAGCCGGAGCCGCGGTTCTTGGGGCCGAAGGAGCAGGGCGTGTCACGGGCCCTGGGCGCCCTGGCGGACTGACGGGGCCCGGCGGGCCTCACGGGGCGCCGGCCGGGGCGCTGAGGTGCTCGTACGGGAGGCGTAACCGGGGGCGGCAGCTCGCGTAACACCGCAGCCGCAGGCTGGGACGCATGCACACTCCGGACTCCTCCACCGCCACGCACTGTCCGTACTGCGCGCTGCAGTGCGGGATGTCCCTCCGCCCCGAGCCGGGCGGCGCGAGCGTGGTGGTGGAGGAGCGGACGGACTTCCCCGTGAACCGGGGCGCGCTGTGCGGCAAGGGCCGTACCGCCCCCGCCGTGCTCTCCTCCCGGGTGCGCCTGACCGGGCCACTCGTCCGCACCCACGCCGGACGGCTGGAGCCGGCCACCTGGGAGGAGGCCCTCGACGCCGTCGCAGAGGGCCTCGCCCGCACGGGGCGTACGTACGGTCCGGATGCGGTCGGCGTCTTCGGGGGCGGCGGGCTCACGAACGAGAAGGCGTACGCGCTCGGCAAGTTCGCCCGTGTCGCCCTGCGGACCTCGCAGATCGACTACAACGGCCGCTTCTGCATGTCCTCGGCCGCCGCCGCCCACCAGCGCGCCTTCGGACTGGACCGGGGACTGCCCTTCCCGCTGGAGGACATCCCGCGGACCGGCTGCGTGATCCTCGTCGGCTCGAACCTGGCCGAGACCATGCCGCCCGCCCTGCGCTACCTCACCGAACTCAAGGCGAACGGCGGCACGCTGATCGTCATCGACCCGCGCCGGACGCGGACCGCCGAGCAGGCCGACCTGCACCTCGCCCCGCGCCCCGGGACGGACCTGGCCCTCGCACTGGGCCTGCTGCACCTGATCGTCGCGGAAGGCCGCACCGACGAGGAGTTCATCGCGGAGCGCACCACAGGCTGGGAAGAGGCCCGCTCCGCGGCGATGGCGCACTGGCCGGAGCTGGTGGAGCGGATCACCGGCGTGCCCGTCCCGAAACTCCGTGAGGCGGTCGCCCTGTTCTGCGCACCTTCCTCCGCGATGGTCCTGACCGCCCGCGGGCCCGAGCAGCAGTCCAAGGGCACCGACACGGTCGGTGCGTGGATCAACCTGTGCCTGGCCACCGGCCGCGCCGGCCGCCCGCTCTCCGGATACGGGTGCCTCACCGGCCAGGGCAACGGCCAGGGCGGTCGCGAGCACGGCCAGAAGGCCGACCAGCTCCCCGGCTACCGCAAGCTCACCGACCCCGCCGCGCGGGCGCACGTCGCCGGGGTCTGGGGCGTCGACCCCGACGACCTCCCCGCCCCCGGCCGCAGCGCGTACGAACTCCTCGACGCCCTCGGCACGGACGTGAAGGCCCTCCTCCTGATGGGCTCCAACCCGGTGGTCTCGGCGCCCCGCGCCGCCCACATCGAGGACCGCATCCGCTCCCTGGACTTCCTGGCCGTGGCCGACGTGGTCCTCTCCGAGACGGCGGCCCTCGCGGACGTGGTCCTCCCGGTCACCCAGTGGGCGGAGGAGACCGGCACCATCACCAACCTGGAGGGCCGCGTCCTCTTGCGCCGCCGGGCCCTGACCCCACCGCCGGGGGTGCGCACCGACCTCGAAGTCCTGCACGGCCTGGCGACCCGCCTCGGTGTCGAGAAGGGCTTCCCCACCGCCCCCGAGGAGGTCTTCGAGGAACTCCGCCGTGCGTCGGCCGGCGGCCCGGCGGACTACTCGGGCATCTCCTACGCCCGAATCGTGGCCGAACAGGGCGTCTTCTGGCCCTGCCCTCAGGACTCCCACCCGGGCACCCCGCGCCTGTTCCTGGACCGCTTCGCCACGGACGACGGCCGGGCCCGCTTCGTCGCCGTCTCGCACCGCGACGCGGCCGAGATACCGGACGCCGAGTACCCGGTCCTGCTCACCACCGGCCGCGTGGTCGCCCAGTACCAGTCGGGCGCCCAGACCCGTCGCGTGGACGAGCTCAACGCCGCCGCCCCCGGCCCCTTCGTGGAACTCCACCCGCGGCTCGCGGCCCGCATCGGCGCGGTCGAGGGGGCTCCGCTGGCCGTCACGTCCCGCCGGGGCCGCGCCGTTGCCCCGGCCCGCATCACGGACGCCATCCGTGCGGACACGGTCTTCATGCCGTTCCACTGGCCGGGCGAGGGGCGCGCCAACTCGCTGACCAATGCGGCCCTGGACCCCACCTCCCGCATGCCGGAGTTCAAGGTCTGCGCGGTCCGCGTCGAGCCCGCGTGACCAGCGGAGGGGTCCGGCCGGCCGCTGCCGTGCGTGGCGGAACCGGCCGAGCCCGCCCGCCCGTTGCTCCGCAGCGCGGCCGCCCTACCGGCGAACGCCGGCCGTAGGACCTGAGTGGGGCGGTCCCCTCCGGGCGGGCAGCACCCGGCACCCGGCTTCCGTACGCACACACGGCATCGACCTTCTCGGACATGTGTCCGATCCGCATCGGGGTTCCCGGCGGGGGGTAACCATCCGGTTACGCACCGGACTCAGAAAGTGCTCGCACGCCCCTCGTGGCAGCGATGTGCCGTACCCCACACTGAAGTGCGGTGCCCCCGTCCTCGGAGCCCTGGAGGTCGCCCCCGTGCAGACCCAGATCCTGACCGTCAACGTGAGCCCGCCCGTCCACGAGCCCGAGGCCACCGTGGGTGAAGAGCCCGAGGTCGATGCCGTGGACGAGGAGCCGGACGAGCCCGGGGAGCTGGAGCCGATCGCGCAGGTGCCCGAGCGGCAGCGCCGCGCCGAAAGCACCGGAGCGGGCCCGTCCGCCGACCTGTTCCGGCAGTACCTGCGCGAGATAGGCAGGATTCCCCTGCTCACCGCCGCCGAGGAGGTAGAGCTCGCGCGTCGCGTCGAAGCCGGACTGTTCGCCGAGGAGAAGTTGAGCGGCACCTCCGACCTCGATCTGCGGCTCGCCCTCGACCTCGACAAGCTCGTGGTCATGGGGCGGATGGCCAAGAGGCGCCTGATCGAGTCGAACCTGCGGCTCGTGGTCTCCGTCGCGAAGCGCTACGTGGGCCGCGGCCTCACCATGCTCGACCTCGTGCAAGAGGGGAACCTCGGGCTGATCCGGGCCGTCGAGAAGTTCGACTACGCCCGCGGCTACAAGTTCTCGACCTACGCCACCTGGTGGATACGGCAGGCCATGTCGCGGGCCCTCGCCGACCAGGCCCGCACCATCCGCGTGCCCGTCCACGTCGTGGAGCTGATCAACCGCGTCGTGCGCGTGCAGCGCCGCATGCTCCAGGAGCGCGGGTACGAACCCACCGCCGAAGAGGTCGCTGTCCACCTCGAACTGACCCCCGAGCGGGTGTTGGAGGTCCTGCGCCTCGCCCAGGAACCGGTCTCGCTCCACGCGCCGGTCGGCGAGGAGGACGACGTCGCACTCGGCGATCTGATCGAGGACGGTGACGCCGCCTCACCCATGGAGTCCGCCGCGTTCTTCCTGCTCCGCGAACACCTGGAAGCCGTGCTGTCGACCCTCGGCGAGCGCGAGCGCAAGGTGGTGCAGCTGCGTTACGGCCTGGCCGACGGCAGGCCCCGCACCCTGGAGGAGATCGGGAAGATCTTCGGCGTGACGCGCGAGCGGATCCGGCAGATCGAGTCCAAGACCCTCAACAAGCTGCGCGACCACGCCTTCGCCGACCAGCTCCGCGGCTACCTGGACTGACCACGGGGAAAGGGGTGCCCCCGGACAAGAGGGCACCCCCGACACGACCAACCGCCCGCCCGCAGGCAGGCCGTCCGTCGCTAGTCGACCTCGGCCACCGCCTGCGCGAACTGCGCCGCGTACAGCCGCGCGTACGCACCGTCCGCCGCCAGCAGCTCCTCGTGCGTGCCCTGCTCCACGATCGATCCGTCCTCCATCACCAGGATCACGTCCGCGTCGCGGATCGTGGACAGCCGGTGCGCGATCACGAAGGACGTGCGGCCGTGCGCGAGCCGCGCCATCGCCTTCTGGATCAGCACCTCGGTACGGGTGTCCACCGAGCTCGTCGCCTCGTCGAGCACCAGGATCACCGGGTCGGACAGGAACGCCCGGGCGATGGTGATCAGCTGCTTCTCGCCCGCGCTGACGCCCGCACCCTCGTCGTCGAGCACGGTGTCGTAGCCGTCCGGCAGGGTGCGGATGAAGCGGTCCGCGTGCGCCGCTCGCGCCGCCTCCTCGATTTCGGCGCGCGTGACCTCGCGCGCCGCGCCGTAGGCGATGTTCTCCGCGATGGTGCCGCCGAACAGCCAGGTGTCCTGGAGCACCATGCCGATGCTCCCGCGCAGTTCCTCGCGGGTCATCTTCGCGACGTCCACCCCGTCCAGGGCTATCCGGCCGCCCGTGACCTCGTAGAAGCGCATCAGCAGGTTCACGAGGGTGGTCTTGCCGGCGCCCGTCGGGCCGACGATCGCGACCGTGTGGCCGGGCTCGACGGTCAGCGACAGGTTCTCGATCAGCGGCTTGTCCGGCTCGTAGCGGAAGGCCACCTTGTCGAGCGTGACCTGTCCGCGGACCCGCTCCGGCCGCTCCGGGACCTCGACGTCCGGCTCCTGCTCCTGCGCGTCCAGCAGCTCGTACACCCGCTCCGCCGAGGCGACGCCGGACTGCACCAGGTTCGCCATCGACGCGACCTGCGTCAGCGGCATCGAGAACTGGCGCGAGTACTGGATGAACGCCTGCACGTCGCCGATCGACAGGCTGCCGGAGGCCACCCGCAGACCACCGACGACCGCCACCAGTACGTAGTTGATGTTCGAGATGAAGAACATCACCGGCTGCATGATCCCGCTGACCAACTGCGCCTTGAAGGTGGCCCGGTACAGCGCCTCGTTCTGCTCGGCGAAGACGGCCGCGGACTCCTTCTGCCGGCCGAAGACCTTGACCAGGGAGTGGCCCGAGTACATCTCCTCGATGTGTGCGTTGAGCACACCCGTGGACTTCCACTGCGCGACGAACTGCGGCTGCGACTTCTTGCCGATCTTCGCCGCGACGAAGACCGAGACCGGAATGGTCACGAGCGCGACCAGCGCCAGCAGCGGCGAGATCCAGAACATCATCGCCAGCACGCCGACGATCGTCAGCAGCGAGTTGAGCAGCTGCCCCATCGTCTGCTGGAGCGTCTGCCCGATGTTGTCGATGTCGTTGGTGGCCCGGCTCAGCACTTCGCCGCGCTTCTGCCGGTCGAAGTACGACAGCGGCAGCCGCGACAGCTTGGCCTGCAACTCCTCGCGCATCCGGTACACGGTGCCGTTCATGATGTGGTTCGACAGCCGCGTCGCGACCAGCATCAGCAGGCCGGCGAGGGTGAACACCACCAGTGCCCAGATCGCCACGACCCCGACGGCACCGAAGTCGATGCCCTGGCCGGGGGTGAAGTCGGTGCCGGACAGCATGTCCGCCATACCGCCCTGGCCGTCGGCGCGCAGTCCGTCCAGCGCCTGCTGCTTGGTGAGCCCCTCCGGCATCTGCCGTCCGACGATCCCCGCGAACACCAGGTCGGTGGCCCGGCCGAGGATCTTCGGCCCGACAACCGAGCAGCCGACGCTGCCGACGACGGCTGCGATCATGCCCCACAGTTTGGTCCGGTCCTGCGCGATCTGGCTCAGCAGCCGTTTGCCCGAGCCCTTGAAATCCAGGGACCGCTCGGCCGGCCCCATCATCATCCGTCCTCCGGGCCCGCTCATGCGGCCTCCGCCTCCGTCAGCTGGGAGAGCACGATCTCTCGGTAGGTCTCGTTCTCGGCCATCAGCTCGTGGTGGCGCCCCTCGCCCACGACCTGGCCCTCGTCCAGGACGATGATCCGATCGGCTTCACGGATCGTGGAGACCCGCTGGGCGACGATCACCACCGTGGCGTCCTCGGTCTCGCGGGCGAGCGCCGCGCGCAGCGCCGCGTCCGTCGCGTAGTCCAGAGCCGAGAAGGAGTCGTCGAAGAGGTAGATCTCCGGACGCTGCACCAACGTGCGGGCGATGGCCAGGCGTTGGCGCTGGCCGCCGGAGACGTTGGTGCCGCCCTGGGTGATGGGCGCGTCGAGGCCGCCCTCCAGGTCGGAGACGAAGTCCTTGGCCTGCGCCACGTCCAGCGCGTGCCACAGCTCTTCGTCGGTGGCGTCGGGTCGTCCGTAGCGCAGATTGGAAGCCACGGTCCCGGAGAAGAGGTACGGCTTCTGCGGAACCATGCCGACCGTCTTGGCCAGCAGCTCCGGCTCCAGCCGGCGTACGTCCTCCCCGTCGACCAGCACGTCGCCGCCGGTCGCGTCGAACAGCCGCGGGACCAGCCCCAGCAACGTGGACTTGCCACTGCCCGTGGAGCCGATGACCGCGGTGGTCTCGCCGGGGCGGGCCACCAGGTCCACCCCGCGCAACACGGGGGCCTCGGCACCCGGGTAGCGGAAGTCGGCGCCGCGCAGCTCCAGCTGTCCGCGCCGGGCGAGCTCGCGCACCGGGTCGGCGGGCGGGACCACGCTGGATTCGGTGTCCAGGACCTCCTGGACGCGCTCGGCGCAGACCTCGGCGCGCGGCACCATCATGAACATGAACGTGGCCATCATCACGGCCATGACGATCTGCATCAGGTACGCGAGGAAGGCCGTCAGCTGGCCGATCTCCATGCCGCCGCTGTCGATGCGCATCGCGCCGAACCAGATGACGGCGACGCTGGAGATGTTCACGACCACGATGACGGTCGGGAACATCAGCGCCAGCAGTTTGCCGGCCGCGAGGGAGACGCCCGTCAGGTCGGCGTTGGCCTCGCGGAAGCGTTCCTTCTCGTAGTCGTCACGGACGAAGGCGCGGATCACGCGGTTGCCGGTGATCTGCTCGCGCAGCACCCGGTTGACCGTGTCCAGGCGCACCTGCATCTTCCGGAACAGCGGCCGGGTCTTGAGGACGATGGCGCCGACCGAGAGACCGAGCACGGGGACCACGGCCAGGAGGACGCCCGACAGCTTCACGTCGAGCGAGAGCGCCATGGCGATGCCGCCGACGCACATGATCGGCGCGGAGACCATCAGGGTGAAGGTCATCAACACCAGCATCTGGATCTGCTGGACGTCGTTGGTCGTACGGGTGATCAGCGACGGTGCACCGAACTGACCGAGCTCCCGCGCAGAGAAGCTCTGCACCCGGTCGAAGACCGCGGCGCGGATGTCGCGTCCGACGGCCGCCGAGGTGCGGGCGCCGAAGTAGACGGCTCCTACGTTGCACACGAGTTGGACGAGGGAGACGCCGAGCATCAACGCGCCGAAACGCAGGATGTAGCCGGTGTCCCCGTTCACAACGCCGTTGTCGATGATGTCCGCGTTGAGCGTGGGGAGGTAGAGGCTGGCACTGGTCTGCAGCAGTTGCAGCAGGACCAGCAGGGCGATCGGTTTTCGGTACGGACCCAAATGGGTCCGCAAGAGTCGTATGAGCACGCGCAGGCTCCGGTCGGCAAGATCGAAGGGGTTCAGTCCATCTTCTGCCAACCCGGGTCCGAACCCCACCGGTTTTCGCAAAGGCCGGTCAAAAGGAGTAGACCCGCCGCCGCACTACTCCTACGGCCCTGGTCCCGGCGTCCCGGGTACCCGTACCGGCCCTATCCCTGGAACGCCCCGGGGTGGATCTGCTCCCGCGTCACGATGTACTGCTGGCGCACCGCCTGCCAGGCCGGGTAGTCCTCGCCCGGCTCGAAGACCTGCGCCGCCGGGCCCGGCCACACCGGCGGGGTGTGCGGAGCCAGGGTCCCCTGCTGCACCCCGAGGGCCCAGGCCGCCTGGCGCGCCGCGCCCAGCGCCGCGTAGTCCGCCGGAGCCGGGACGACGATCTGGGTGCCGAACAGGCCCGGAGCCGCGGCCTGTACGGCGGGCAGCTCGGCCGCCGCACCCAGCAGGAACACCCGCCGGATCTCGACCCCGCGCGAGCGCAGCACGTCGAGCGCGTCGACCAGCCCGCACAGCATGCCCTCGAACGCGGCCTGCGCCAGGTGCTCCGGCTTCATCGAGTCCCGCCGCAGCCCGGACAGGGTCCCGGCGGTGTGCGGCAGGTTCGGCGTCCGCTCGCCCTCCAGGTACGGCAGGAGTACGAGGCCGTGCGCGCCGGGGGTCGACTTCAGCGCGAGCGCGGACAGCCCCTCGAGATCGGTGCCCAGCAGCTCGGCGGTGCCCCGCAGGGCCCGTACGGCATTGGAGGTGTTCACCACCGGCAGGTGCAGGCCGCTCGCGTCGGCCAGGGAGGTGATCAGGCCGCCCGGTTCCGACAGTGCCTCGTGGTGGACGGCCATCACCGAGCCGGAGGCGCCCAGCGAAACCACCGCGTCGCCGGGGCCGAGGCCCAGCCCGAGCGCGGCGGCCATGGTCTCCCCGGTACCGGCGGATATCAGCAGCCCCTCCGGAGTCATTCCGGCGGCCTCGGCCGGCCCGAGCACCTCGGGCAGCAGTGCCATGTGCCCGAGCGCCAGCTCGACCAGGTCGGGGCGGTACGAGCCGGTGGCCGCCGACCAGTACCCCGTACCGGAGGCGCCGCCGCGGTCGGTGGTGCGCCGGGCCGGCCGTCCCAGCAGCTGCCAGACCAGCCAGTCGTGCGCGGACATCAGCACCGCCACCCGCCGGCCCGCCTCCGGCTCGGTGCGGGCCAGCCAGGCCAGTTTGGCCACCGGCTGGGCGGAATGCGGCACCGATCCGACGGCCTCGGCCCAGGCCTGCCGGCCGCCGAGCGCCTCGATGAGGTCGGCGGCGGCGACCTGGCCGCGCTTGTCATTGCCGATCAGGGCCGGACGTACGAGGACGCCCTGGGCGTCCAGCGGCAGCAGGCCGTGCTGCTGCGCGGAGACGCCAATCGCCTGGACCCCTTCGAGGAGGCCGCCGCCGGCAGCCTCACCGAGGGAGAGCAGCCAGGCCTGGGGGTCGGTCTCGTGGGGGTGGACGCTCTCGGGATTTCCGGCGGGCTGCGGATGGGGGGCGTACCCCTGGCGCAGTACGGCACCCGTGTCGGTGTCGCACACGACGATGCGAGTGAAGGCGGAAGAGCTGTCCAGCCCGGCGACTATCCCCATGCGGAGAATTCTGCCGCACGCGGGGCCGGGATCCGCCGCCTCGGGGGCGCGGATCCCGGGGGAAGCCGCCGGCTCAGGTGTTACTGGTGCCCCAGTCGTCCTCGAAGCCTCCGCCGGCCCGGTCGCGCAGCCCCCGTACCCGTCCCGCCAGGGAAGAGGGCACTACGTCGCCGACCCTGTCGCTCACCGCGGAGAAGGCCCTGCCGGCGTACGCGCGACCCGTCTGGCCGGCGGTCTCGGCGGCATTGCGCACCACCGGGTTCCGCGCGAGTTCACGGGCCGACTTCTTCAGCTGCTCGTAGCGCTCGCGCCCGGCACGGGTCCCGAGGACGTATCCGAGGGCCAGTCCGACCGCGAACGTGACCTTGTACCGCATGCCTGTCACCCTTCGTCGTGTGGTGCCCGGCCTGCTGGAGATACCGATTGGCGGAGCACCCCCCTGCTTGCGCTAATCTATGACTCGCAGCGGGCGCTCGCCCCCCGGCAAGGCCGGAGGTGGGCTGTTCGATGCACCGCAGCAATCCCCTGTAGCTCAATTGGCAGAGCAGCCGGCTGTTAACCGGCAGGTTACTGGTTCGAGTCCAGTCGGGGGAGCGCAGTCCCCTGTAGCTCAATTGGCAGAGCATTCGGCTGTTAACCGGAGGGTTGCTGGTTCGAGTCCAGCCGGGGGAGCGTGAAAGAAGAAGAGGGCCCCCGGCGGGTCCTCTTCTTTTTCGTGCCCCGGCCATGGAACCGGGCAGCCCTCAGAACGGTCTCCCTCACCAGGCGAAGCCGATCATGCGAGGCATCCGAGGCAGGAGATCGTATGAGCGGCTATGCTGCGGCAGACGGCGCGCACACATGTACGCGCCACGCCGTGAAGGGGCGGTAGCTCAGCCGGTTAGAGCAGCGGACTCATAATCCGTCGGCCGTGGGTTCGAGTCCCACCCGCCCCACCACCGCTTGATGGAGCAGAAACGTTCTGACTGGCGTCTTAGCCGGCAGGGCCGGAAGCTCCGGGGAGCCTGATGACTCCCGTCGATCAAGGTTTCATGATCGACAGGGCCCGCTGTGGACGCCGATGTCGGCATGTCGGACGCAGTCCACATCGCCTGAAGCGCGATCTGGTGGTGAGTCCCAACTGCAGGATCGGGCCCGCTGCGAGTGGAGCGGCTCAGCCGTCGGATGTCGGAGTCGGGCTCTGCTTCGGGTGGGCCGGGGCCGAGCCCCTTCTGATTGACCTCCATCTCGACCATGCCGCTGGTGGCCTGGCGCACATCCGAATCAACCAGGCCCCCGCCCTTCGTCGGCGGCGGGTACTGCCGTCCCCTGCTCACATGCATGTTGGCGATGTATCGTAGTTGCATACATTGCCCTCATGGAGGTGGTTGCTGTGTCGGTGACCCAGATCGATCTCGATGACGAGGCGCTGGCCGAGGCCATGCGGTTGATGGGCGCCACGACGAAGAAGGAGACGGTCAACGCGGCCCTGAGGGACTACGTGAACCGGGTGCGCCGGCTGGAGGCCGCGGAGAAACTGGCCGCCCGTGGTGCGCGGGGCGAGTTTGAGCAGGCTGCTGCCGCATACGACGCTGCGAAGCAGGCGCGGCGGGCGACCTTCGAGTGATCTCCTACCTGCTCGACACCTCTGCGCTGTGGTACCTGTTCCGCACTCCGGGGGCGCTGCAGCCTTGGGAGGGGCACATCGCCGCCGGGGTGTTCCGTGTTTGCGAGCCCACGAGGGCCGAGTTCCTGTACTCGGCCGCCAGTCCGTCCCACAGGGATGAGCTGGCCGAGGAGTTGGACGCGCTGTGTCCACTGTCCGCGGTGCCGAAGAACGCGTGGCGCTGGGTGGACACCGCCCAGTACAAGCTCACCCAGCGCGGCCAGCACCGCGCCGCCGGGCCGATCGACCTGTTGGTGTGCGCGACTGCGGTCCACCACGGCCACACTGTGCTCCACGTGGACAACGACTTCGCATCCGTGGCGAGTGTCCTCAAGGACGTGCAGCAGCGGGACATCCGCACCTGAGCCGTCGCGGGTAGCACGCACGCATCGCAGAGCTTCGGCTGAAGGCCCGCGGCGTCTCGACGCAGCGCAACAGCGCGTCCTTCAGGTCTTCGAGAAGAGAGGACCGTATCCGTCGGCTGCGGGTTCGAGTCCCACCCACCCCCACCGCTTCGCAGGCGTGCAGGAACGTTTCGAGCTGCGTGTCCGCGAGTCCGCCCGCCCCGAGGGGCGGGCGTCGTCGTTGCTGCGGGCGCTAGAAGTCCTCCGTTTCGTCCGCCAACTGGCGCAGGACGTCGGTCAGGTCCTGGCGGCGGGCGAACGCCGTGCGCTGGCGGTGTGCGCCCGAGCCGTCGCGCAAGAGGCCTCCCAGGGTCTTGGCCGCGTGGTCGAGCTCGCCGGACGCCGCCAGTTCCGGGGCGACCAGGTCCAGCAGGGCCTCCGCCAGATCCGCCGCCGGGAGCTCCACGCCCGTGTACGGGTCCAGGCCGAAGCCCTCCAACCCGTCGTGCGCCGCACGCCAGCGCGCGAGGCGCAGGACGTCGTCCCGCAGCGTCGGTTCGGGACGCTCCTCGGTGATGTCCCGTAGCGCCGTTGCCACCAGGGCGCGGGCCAGTTCGGCCTGGAGGACCGCCGTGTCGATGTTCGGGGACATGTCCGGCGCCCGGATCTCCAGTGTCGGCCAGTGCCCGGACGGGCGGAGGTCCCAATAGACCATCTTGGTGTCCAGGGCCGCCCCGGAGCCCAGCAGGGTCTGCACCGACCGCCGGAAGTGGCCCGTGGACGTGTAGTGCGGGGGCAGCCCCGCCGAGGGCCAGCCCGACCAGGCCATCGCCCGCCAGCTGGCATGCCCCGTGTCACGGCCGCCCCAGAAGGGTGAGTTGGCGGCAAGTGCGATCAGCGTGGGCAGCCACGGTCTCACCCGGTTGGACACCGCCACCGCCGTGTCCACGTCCAGGGTGCCGATGTGGATGTGGCGGCCGCAGCTGACGAGGGTGTCGGTGAGCGCGCCGAAACGGCGGTGCTGCTCGCGCTGGCGCGGCTCGTCGTCGGTCAGGTGCAGCGGCCCCTCCACGGAGAGCACGGGCGAGGGCGCGGCCAGCAGCCGGCAGCCGTGGGAACGGGCCGCCCGGGCGAGGGTGCGCCGCAGGATGGCGAGCTCCTCGCGCAGCATCGGCGCCGAGTCGGATACCGGGGTGGCGATCTCCACCTGGTAGCGGGTGCCCTCGGGGTGGACTTCGTGGGGCAGGCCCGCGGCGGTGGCCAGGACGAGCGGGGCGGCCGGGACCACCCGGAAGGTGCGGGCGTCGACGAGGAGGAACTCCTCCTCGACACCGACGGTCAGCGGGGCTGTGAGAGGGGTGGCGTGGACGCCGTTGTCCGCGCTGCCGGTGCTCGTGGTGCTGTTGCCAGGTTCGATCACTACGCCTCCCTGGACATACGAGTCTTTTCATCATGAGCCGAACACCAGGCGGGGAGCGCGCGTCGATTCAGTCAAATGTCCGGTGATAGTGGCGAGTTACCGGCAAGGGGCGGCCCGGCCTGAGGCCGCGGGTCCGGGTGGGGCGACTGTTGCGGGTGCGTGAACAGGCCAAGCGGTTCCCGGGCCGCCGATCGGCCGCCGGTTATCATCCGCTGTGACCGGTACGAGCACACCCACCCGACGCCCGACGCGGATATTCGCGGACCTGACCCCGCTGCGCACGTCCCCCGACTACCGGCGCCTGTGGATCGGCGGCACCATCTCGTGGATGGGCCAGGCGATGACCGCCCTCGCGATCTCGCTCCAGGTCTACGACATCACCCGGTCCAGCTTCTCCGTCGGGCTGGTCGGGCTCTTCTCCCTGGTCCCGCTCGTCGTCTTCGGCCTCTACGGCGGGGCCATCGCCGACACCGTGGACCGGCGCAAGCTCGGCCTGTACAGCTCCCTCGGCCTGACCGCCCTGTCGATCGTGCTGGCCGGCGCCGCGCTGCTCGACCACCACGGGGTCTGGCTGTTGTACACGGTCGTCGCGCTCCAGGCCGTCTGCGGCGCGCTCAACGGACCCGCACGGTCCGCCATGATCCCGAGACTGCTGCCGACCGAGCAGCTACCCGCCGCCAACGCGCTGAACTCGGTGACGATGACCTCCGGGACGATGCTGGGCCCGGTGCTCGGCGGGCTCGTCGTCGGCTGGTGGGGGTACCAGGCCGCGTACCTGATCGACGCCGTCACCTTCTGCGCGGCGCTCTACGCGATGTGGCGGCTGCCGTCGATGCTCCCCGAGCGGGAGGACGGCGCGACCGGCCGGCGCCGCCGGGCGTCCGTGCTCGACGGGCTGCGCTTCCTCGGGACCCGGCCCAACATCCGGATGACCTTCTTCTCCGACATGGCCGCCATGGTGCTGGCCCAGCCCAAGGCGCTGTTTCCGGCCATTGCCGTGCTCTGGTACGGCGGCGATGCGAAGACCGTCGGCCTGTTGGTGGCCGCACCCGCCGTCGGGGCGCTGCTGGGCGGGTTGTTCTCCGGTTGGCTGGGCCGGATCCGCCGGCACGGGCTGGCGATCTTGATCTCCGTGGCCGCCTGGGGGCTGGCCGTCGCCGTCTTCGGACTCACTCGGAACCTGTGGCTCGGGCTGTTCTTCCTGGCCCTGGCCGGCTGCGCGGACACCATCTCCATGGTGTTCCGCTCCACGATGATGCAGGCCGCCACCCCGGACGAGATGCGCGGTCGCCTCCAGGGCGTGTTCATCGTGGTCGTCGCGGGCGGGCCCCGGCTCGGGGACTTCCTCGCCGGGACCACCGCAGAACTCACCTCCCCGACCGTGGCGATCACGGGCGGCGGGCTCGGGTGCGTGCTCGTGCTGAGTTTGCTCGCGGCGCGCTGGCGCGGGTTCGCCCGGTACGACGCCAGGTCGCCGCAGGCGTGACGCGGGAGGCGTGACGCGGCAGAGGTAGCGCGGCAGAGGTAGCGCGGCGGCGGTCGCCGCCCGCCTCGCCCCCCCGGCTACCGCGGGGCGGCGTCCCCGGTGTTGACCGTGCCGGCCGGCTCGAACAGCAGGATCGAGACTTCCTCGTCCGCCACCGGGCAGTGCTCCACTCCGCGCGGGACGACGTACAGATCGCCGGGTCCGAGGGTCACGTCCCCGTCGCGCAGGCGGATCGTGAGGGTTCCGATGACGACGAGGAACAGTTCGTCGGTGTCCTCGTGGGCGTGCCACACGAACTCGCCCCGGAGCTTGACGGCCTTGACCTCATAGTCGTTGACCCGGGCGAGGGGGCGCGGGGACCAGTGCGCGTCGAACGCGGCCAGCTCCTGCGCGATGTTCACGGGGTGCGGTGTCGGGTGCGGTGCTGGGTGCGCTGTCGGGTGAGTCGTCATGCTGAGAGCCTGCGGGGGCGTGCCACGGCCCGTCTTGTACGTTCCTGACATGGCCGCGATCCGTCCGCGCAGCACCGTCTCCGCCTGGCAGCCGCCGGTTCCGGGCATCTCCGAGGTCTTCCACGCCCGTTTCACCGACCACGCCTACCCGGCCCACGTGCACGACACCTGGGCGCTGATGATCCTGGACGGTGGGCGCGTCGACTTCGCGCTGGAGCGGGAGCGGCATGGTGTCGGGGTGTCGGACGCCGTGGTGCTGCTGCCGCCCGGGGTCGCGCACGACGGGCGGACGGTCACCGAGGCCGGCTTCCGCAAGCGGGTGCTCTACCTCGACACCACCGTCCTCCCGGAACGCCTCGCCGGGGCGGCCGTCGATGCGCCCCTGCTGCTCGACCGGGCGCTGCGCGAGCGCGTGCACGGGCTGCACCTGGCGCTGGTCCCGGGGGAGGGGGCGGTCGAGCGCTTCGAGGCGGAGTCGCGGCTCGCGTTCGTCCGGGAGCGGCTGTGGACGAGGCTGGCGGGACGTGTGTGTGCACCTGGTGAGGTGCCGGCCGCGGGGGTCGCCGTACGGCTGCGCGAACTGCTCGATGCACGGGTGGTCGAGGGGATCGGCCTGGAGGAGGCGTCGCAGGAGCTGGGACACGTCCACCCCACGCACCTGATCCGCAGCTTCCGGAAGGCGTACGGGCTGCCGCCGCACGCCTATCTGACCGGGCGACGGGTCGCGCGGGCGCGGGGGCTGCTGCTGGCCGGGATGCGGCCGGCCGAAGCGGCCACGGCGGCCGGGTTCTACGACCAGGCGCATCTGACGCGGCACTTCGGGCGGTACGTGGGGACCAGCCCGGCGCGGTTCGCCCGATCCGGGCGGGTGAGCACGGCAGCCGCTCGGATCGGGTGAGCCGGCCGGCTGCTGCTGCTCGTACCGGGTCGCCGACGCGATCGCGCCCCTGGTCCGGCGGGTCCCGGGGTCCCGCGATCAGGCGGGAGCGACCACGCCGCGGGCCACGCCCAGATCGACCAGGTCCTGGGGGCGGATGCGGAGTTGGTCCGCGGTGTTCGGCGCCTCGGCAGGGGGGCGCTTCAAGATGGCCGCCGCCAGTTCGGGGGCGATCACTGAGAAGTAGCTGTCCGGGGTGACCCAGGTGTTCCCCGACGCGGCCAGGGCGAGCGCGCCGCCCGAACCGCCCTCCCCGATCAGGAGGGTGGTCACCGGAACCCCGGCCGCCGCGACCGCCGCGAAGACGTCCGCGATGGCCGGGCCGGCGCCCGCGCGTTCGGCGGCGGCGTCGTTGGCGGCGCCGGGGGTGTCGACCAGGGTGAGCACAGGGATGCCGAGGCGGTCCGCGAGGCGGATCACGCGGGCCGCCGTACGGTATCCCGCCGGGCGGGTCGCGGTGCCGCGCTGGGCGGCGTACGCGACGGCCCGCCCCTCCCGCAGCCCGAACCCGCACAGCATTCCGGGGTCCGTGGCGCCCGCCCGGTCCCCGGAGAGGGGGAGACGAAGGGCGAAGTACGCGTCGAGGTACGCCTCGGCGCGCGGCCGATCCGGATGGCGGGCCTGGCGTACGGCGTCCCAGCCGGTGGCCGGGGGCGGTACGTCGGACAGCGCCGCGGGGGGCTCGACCGGCTCGGCCGAGCGGGGCGCGGCCAGGACGCGGAGCCAGTCGGCCAGCGTTCCGGGGAGTGCGGCGGCCGGCACCACCGCATCGACGTGCCCGGCGGCGTACTGGCCTTCGGCGGTGTACGCGGCCGGGTCCGCGTCCGCCGGCCGGACCCGGGAGCCCGCGAAGCCGACCTGCGCACCCGGTAGCGCGAGGACGACGTCCGCCCCCGCGCCGAGCGTGGCCCAACCGCCGCCGGTGGTGGGATCGCGGAGGACGGCGATCTGGGGGAGCCCGGCGGCCCGCGTCAGGACGGACTGGCGTGCCACGCGCTGGAGTTGGGTCAGCGCGAGCATGCCCTCCTGCATGCGGGAGCCGCCCGTGGCGATCAAGGACAGGAGGGGGAGGCGGTGTTCGCGAGCGTACGTGTACGCGGCTTCGAGCCTGTCTCCGGTGCGCTCGCCCAGGGAACCGCCGAGGTAGCCGAACTCGAAGGAGATCACGACGGCTCGATGGCCGCCGATGAGGGCGGTTCCGGTGACGACGGATTCCTGCTCGCCGGTGCGGGCGCCGGCCCGCACGCGGGAGTCGTCGTAGCCGGCCCAACCGAGGGGGCCGTCGGAGGCCGACTCCCGGTGGGGGGAGGGGAGTTCGGTGAAACCACCGGGGTCGGTCACGGAGGCGATGGCCGCGCGGGCCGAGAGGCGGGTCGTCGTCACGGGGTCACCCTATGGGGTCATGGCAGGGGGAAGGCGATCTTCAGTGCGTAGGCCGCGACGAGGCCGTAGCCGAGGCGGAAGGTCCAGGTGCGGGCGGTCGGGGAGATCCTGCGACCCGCGAGCGAGCCGACCGTGACGAGGGTCTGCTGCCAGAGGAGGGAGGCGGCGGCGACGCCGGTGAGGAAGGCGGTGGCGGCGGTCGGGGTGGTGAGGGTGGCGGCCTGGGCGGTGGTGAGGGCGGCGAAGTAGAGGGCGGTGGTGGGGTTCACGGCCGTGAGGCCGACGTACCGGGCGAAGGCCTTCGCCGGCCTCCCGCCCCGCTCCTGGCCGGACCCGGCGCCCCGCTGGCCCGGTGAGGCCGACGACGGGGGCGACGACGGGGGCGACGACGGGGGCGGGGCCGATGCGGAGAGGGGGCGGAGTCCGGCGCGGTACAGGCCGTGGGCGGCGATGCACAGGAGGACGGTCGCCGAGGCGAGGCGGATCCAGGCCTCGATCGGGGAGACGTGCGAGGCCACCCACGGGCCCAGCGCGGTGGCGAGGGCCGCGTAGCCCAGGTCGACGGTCGCGACGCCCGCTGCCGCGGCCACCGCCGTGGCGCGGTGCCGCATCGCCTCCTGGAGCAACAGCACGCTCATCGCGCCCATCGGCATGGCCACGCCCAGGCCCGCGACCGCGCCAGACAGGACGGGGGAGAGGAGTTCGCTCATGAAGGGGAGGGTGGGGCGGGGCCCGGTGGGCGGGGCGGCGATTACCGGCCCCGACTGCGAGAATCGCGGTATGGATCGCCTTGACAGGGAAATACTCGGCATCCTGCAGCAGGATGCGCGGATCTCGTACCGCGATCTCGGCGTCCGCGTAGGACTCAGTGCCAACGCCGCCGCCGACCGGGTGCGCCGGATGCGGCGGGACGGGGTGATCCGCGGGTTCACCGTGATCGTGGACCCGGCCGCCGACGCGCGGGGCGGGCTCGTGGTCTTCATCGACCTCACGCTGCGCCAGGACACCACCAACGAGGCGTTCGAGCAGCAGGTGGCGAAGCTTCCCGGGATCACCGAGGTGGTTCACGTGACGGGGGAGTACGACTACCTCGTACGGGCCCGGGCCGCCGACCCGACCGCGCTCGACGCGCTGCTGCGCCGGCTCAAGCGGGACGCCGGGGTGGCCCAGTCCAGTACGCGGATCGCTCTGCGGGCCGCAGCGCGGCCCCCGGGCACGCAGGTGCAGTGACCCGCAGGGCTGCTCGCCCGGCTGACGGAAGCCGGAACCACTGTCCGGACGTGCCCGGTCCGGACGTGTACTGAGTGGGCATGCCGTCCGGACACGCCCGTCCGGACGTGTCCTACAGCTCCGACTCCCACCGGAGCGTCGTCCCCCGGGTCGTCTCCCCGGTGCGGCCGTCGTCCGTCACCGTCAGGCGAACCCGGGCCGCGGTCGCCTCCACCCGCACCTCGATCGAGGTGACCTCCGCGCGCCGGTGGGCCGCGGCCAGGGCGCCGCGCAGGGCGGAGAGCAGGTCGCCCGCCACCGGTTCCGTGACCAGGGCGTCCACCGCACCGGCGAAGTGCACCGACGGCTGGAAGCCCAGCAGGGCCGCCGCTCCGCCCGTCTCCCGCAGGACCCGGCCCCGGAAGGTCGTCGGGGCGTCGGTCGGTGGCTGCTGGAGGGCGAAGATGGCCGTGCGCACCTCCTGGATGGTGGAGTCCAGTTCGTCCACCGCCCGGCTCAGTTCGTCGCCCACCGTGTCCCCGGTCGGCGCGGACGCCGACCGTTTCTTCGCGCTCTCCAGCATCATCTCCGTCGCGAACAGCCGCTGGACCACCAGATCGTGCAGGTCCCGTGCGATCCGGTCACGGTCCTCGTAGACGGCCAGTTGCTCCCGGTCGTGCTGCGCGTCCGCCAGTACGAGGGCCAGTGCCGCCTGGGAGGCGAACTGCGAGGCGAGCAGTCGGTCCACGGCGTCGTACGGGCGCCCGCCCCGGGCGCGCGGCAGGGCGAGGGTACCGATCAGCTGGCCGCCGCTCTGGAGGGGGAGCATCATGCTCGGCCCGAAGCGTTCCCGCACGTGAGTGGTCATCCGCGGGTCCGTCGCCGAATCCTCGATGAACACCGGCTCGCCGCCCAGGAGCTGTTCCAGTACCGCAGAACCTGGCGCGATGGAGGTGCCGACCAGGTCTCCGGGGTCCCCGTGCGTGGAGGCGGCCACGATCTCCATGCCGCCCTCGGGGGTCGGCTGGAGGACCACGCCGGCCGCGGCGTCCGCGAGCAGCCGGGCCCGTTCGGCCACGCACATCAGTGCGTCCTCGGCCGGGCGGCCGGCCAGCAGGGTCGTCGTGACGGCTGCGGCGCCCTCGATCCAGCGCTCCCGGCGGCGCGCCGTCTCGTACAGCCGGGCGTTGCCGACCGCTATGCCCGCCTGCGAGGCCAGGACGCGCAGCAGGGCGAGGTCCTCGTCCGTGAACGGGACGCCGCCCCGCTTCTCGGTGAGGTACAGATGACCGAAGACCTCCGTGTGGACCCGGATGGGCACGCCCAGGAAACTGCGCATGGCGGGATGGCCGCCCGGCGGGGAGCCCACGGAGCGCGGGTCTTTCGACAGGTCGTCCAGCATCAGCGGGCGCGGATCGCCGATCAGGGCGCCCACCAGGCCCGAACGCCCGTCGAGCATGCGGGGGATCGAGGCCCGCTCCGCCTCGGTCAGCCCGGTCGTGTACAGGTCGGTCAGGTGGAGGCGCTCGTGGTCGACGACCCCGAGCGCGCCGTACCGGGCCGCGCACAGCTCGGTCGCCGAGTCCACGATGTGTTGGAGGGTGGCCTGGAGTTCCAGCTCGGAGCCGACGTTGAGGACTGCATCCAGGAGCACGGGCAGACCGGCCGCGTGCCTGTGACCGGCCGGCTCGGGCGCAGCGTCCGTCATTCGGTCAGCGGGTTGAGGACCATCGGGGCGATCTTCCCTTCGAGCATCGCGCCGAGACCGAGCACGGCGCACACGTCCGGCCGTTCCGCGATCGCGACGGGCATGCCGGTGGCGTCGCGCAGCATCTGGTCCAGGCCCGGCAGCAGGGCGCTGCCTCCCACCATCATGATCCCTCGGTCGGTCAGGTCGGCGACCAGGTCCGGCGGGCAGTCGCGCAGCACCTTGCCGATGCCGTCGAGGACGGCGGTCAGCGGGGTGTGGATGGCGTCCCGTACGGCAGCGGTGTCCACGTGGACCGAGCGGGCCAGCCCGGTCGCCACGTCGCGGCCGTGGATGAGGGTGGAGGCGGGGCCCTCCGCGGTGATGCCGTTGCCGTGCAGGGCCACCTGGAGCGGCCGGACGGCCTGGCTGGGCAGCATCAGCTCGTGCGCGTGGCGAAGGTGTTGGACCACGGCGTGGTCGATGGCCTCGCCGCCGACCGGAATGCGTACGGCGGTGACGATCGAGCCGAGGGAGAGGACGGCGACCTGGGTGGCAGCGGCGCCGCACACCATGATCATCGTCGCGGTCGGCTGCTCCACGGGCAGGCCGCAGCCGACGGCCGCCGCGATCAGGGTGTCGACGAGTTCGACGCGCCGGGCGCCGAGTCCGACCAACGTCTCCACGGCGGCCCGCTGGGCGAGCGGGTCGGCGTCGTGCGGGGTGCAGGCGGCGGCCCGCAGTCGAGGCTTGCGGCGCAGGGCGCGGCGCAGCTTCTCGCCGAGCAGGTGGCGCAGCATCCGCTGGGCCATATCGATGTCGACGACCGTGCCGCCGGAGACGGGGCGCACGACCCGGATGTAGTCGGGCGTACGACCGGTCATCCGTTCGGCGAAGGCCCCTACGGCGATGAGTGCACCGGTCCGGGTGTTGATGGCGGCGACGCTGGGCTCATCGACGACCAGGCCGGCGCCCTTGACGTACACGCGGGTCCTGGCGGCTCCCAGGTCGACGGCGACGTGGCAGCGGCGCAACTGCTCAAGACTGACGGTCACGGCAGATCCTCCCGAGAGCGCTGACGCAAGAAGACCGGCGGCTGCCGGCTGCACTCATATCTTCTCGGGCGAATGGGGCATATCGCCTGCTGGGATGCTCCGGCCGGGTGTGGCGCACGAGGTGGCGGGTGCTGCACGGGGGTGGATTTCTGTACCGACAGGCACCACGGTGCCCGCACTGTCCGCGCTACTCGTGGGTAACGAGGTAAAGGGCGATGTGATGCTGACGCCCCGCCAGGGGCTGCTGGCGCTCCTGACGCTCTGCCCGGCGCTCCTCGCACCCCTCCCGGCCCGTGCGGCCGACGGTGTGCAGCCGCACAACCCGGTGGTCCTCGTCCACGGCTACAACGCCGACCCGGGCAATCAGGCCTCGATGCCGTCGACCGAGACCCGCTGGAGCAGGCCGTACGTGAACTCCGCCACGCACGGCCGGGCCTGTGCGGTGAAGGCCAGCCGCCACCGGGTCGGTGCGGTGCCCTCCATCGGCCGCACCGGAGCGAAGGCCCGTGCCACCTCGTCGACCGTGGCCGACCAGGGCCGCAGGTCCTGAGGCGTCTCCAGTACGGGCCCCCGCGCGCCCGGGGCCCGTACCAGCCACTCGTTCCACACCGCCCCGTCCGGCGCGGCCAGCACCTCGAAGCGCAGGTCCGGCCAGAGGGGCACCGGCCACAGCAGGGCCTCGCACTCCAGGTCACCGATGGTGCGGGCCTGCGTGGACTCCGGCGGCCCGAGCACCGAGCGGTAGCGGGCCAGGGCCCCGCGCGAGCGGGGCGAGCGGACCATCGCCTGCCAGCGCTTGTTCGCCTCCCGCTGCTCGGCGAGGGAGGCACCGAGCCGCTGGCGCGCCTGCTCGGCGAGGTCCGGCCGGAAGTCCGCCATCCGGCGCAGCAGCACCAGTTGGAAGGCGGCCGGACCGAAGGGACCCTGCGGTGTGGAGGGGGTCATGGAGGCCACGATTCCACACAGGACCTTTACGAACCCGCGATAGGGATGTTGCGGGGAACCACGTAGCGTGCGAAAGGTCATGGACTATTGCCACGCATGCCGGAGGCACCTCAACGGCGCGCTGGCGTGCGCCGGGTGCGGAACCCCGGTCGAGTACCTGCCGCCCGCCGCACCCGGGGCGCCTGCCGTGCCCGCCGCCCCGTACGGCTCCGCGCAGCCGGAGCAGGCCGACCCCTTCGCAGACTCGCTCGTCGTGCTGTCCGATGCGCACCGCGGCCGGGCCGGTGCCCGCCGCCGCGCCACGCACCGCCGGCGCCGCCGGACCGTGCTGACCATCGGGCTCGGACTGGCGCTCGCGGTCGGGGGCACGGTCGCACTGGCCCGCCTCGTCACCGACGGGCAGCGCACGGACCGGGCCGCCGAGGTGGTGCTCACCGACGGGAACGGCCCGCAGGACCCGGCTCCGCTGCCGAGCGACAAAGCGACTCCCGCCGCGCCTTCGGCGCTGAAGCCGGTGAAGGCCCCGGGGAGCGCGAAGGCCTCCGCGGGTGGTACGAAGCCGGCCGGACCCGGGCCGTCTGCCGGGGGGACTTCGCAGCCGGGTCGGTCGGCGTCGGCCTCCGCCTCGGGAGGGACCGGGCCGACCAAAGGTGCCACCGGTGCGGGGCCGTCCGTAAAGCCCGGTCGGTCGGGGACGCCCGCGCCGGGCGGTTCCGGGACGGCGCAGCCGCCTCCGCCGAGCCCGAGCCCGACGCCGACCAAGGGCGACTGCTGGTTCTTCCTCTTCTGCTGAGCGGCCGGACGGCCGGTCGGGTCAGCCCAGCATTCGCTTGAGCAGGTCGCGCAGGACCGCCCGTTCGGCCGTGGACAGCCCGGCCAGCGGTTCGCGTGCGAAGTCGAGCGACTCGCGCAGCCGCTCGGCGGTCTGCAGTCCCTCTTCCGTCGGGGCGGCCAGCTTGACCCGGCGGTCGGCCGGGTCGGGCCTGCGCTCGACCAGGCCGCGCGATTCCAGCCGGTCCACGATGCCGGTGATGTTGGAGGGCTCGCACTTCAGCTTCTGGGCGATGCGGCGCATCGGCATCGGATCCAGGGACAGCAGGTTCAGCACGCGGGCCTGGGCCCCGGTGAGCTGGTGGCTGGCGGCCGCGTGCTCGTACTCCTCGTGGTAGCGGGCCACGACGGTGCCGATGAGCTCGACGACCTCGACGGTCAAGGGATCTGCGCGACGACTGGGCATGGATCCAGCGTACCCATTTACTTGACAACGTGAAATATCCAGGCGCATGGTTGTTTCACCTTGTGAAGTATTCGTCGATTCTCGATCCGGGAGCGTCCATGTCTGAGATCCCTGCCGTCAGCCGCGAATGGCACCTCGTCCGCCGCCCGCAGGGCTGGCCCGTAGCCGAGGACTTCGCCCTGCGCGAGGTCGAGGTCACGGCCCCGGCCCCCGGCCGGATCCTGGTGCGCAACCTCCACATGTCCGTGGACCCCTACATGCGCGGTCGGATGAACGACGTGAAGTCGTACGTCCCGCCCTTCCAGCTCGACAAGCCGATGGACGGTGGCGCGGTCGGCGAGATCGTGGCCTCCGCCGCCGAGGGCTTCGAGGTCGGCGAGCACGTGCTGCACGGCCTGGGCTGGCGCGAGTACGCGGACGTGGACGCCAAGCACGTCACCAAGGTCGACGCTTCGCTCGCACCGCTCTCCGCCTACCTCGGTGTGCTCGGCATGCCGGGCCTGACCGCTTACGCCGGGCTCTTCGAGGTGGCCTCTTTCAAGGAGGGCGACGCCGTCTTCGTCTCCGGCGCGGCGGGTGCGGTCGGCAGCCTCGTCGGCCAGTTCGCGAAGATCAAGGGCGCCTCTCGAGTGATCGGTTCGGCCGGCTCGAACGAGAAGGTGACGCTCCTCACGGAGAAGTACGGCTTCGACGCCGCCTTCAACTACAAGAACGGCCCCGTGGCCGAGCAGCTGAAGGAAGCCGCCCCCGAGGGCATCGACGTCTACTTCGACAACGTCGGCGGGGAGCACCTGGAGGCCGCCATCTCCTCCCTGAACGTGCACGGCCGCGCCACCCTGTGCGGTGCGATCGCGCAGTACAACGCCACCGAGCCGACCCCCGGCCCGCGCAACCTCGCCCTCGTCATAGGCAAGCGGCTGCGCCTCCAGGGCGTGCTGGTCAGTGACCACGCGGGGCTCCAGCCGCAGTTCGTCCAGGACGTCGCCGGCTGGCTGCGCTCCGGGGAGCTCGTGGCCGACGAGACGGTGGTCGAGGGCGTGGAGAACGCGACCGAGGCCTTCCTCGGAATGCTGCGGGGCGAGAACACCGGAAAGATGATCGTTTCTTTCACCGGTTAGGCTCACCCCACAACGCCACGACCGTGGGCGCGAGCCGTGGCGATGACCAGGAGGATCCCCTTTCATGTCCATCCAGCAGTCCGACGTCGTCTACACCGCTGTCGCCACCGCGGAGAACGGCCGTGACGGCCGCGTCGCCACCCACGACGGCCAGCTCGACGTCGTCGTCAACCCGCCGAAGGAACTGGGCGGCAGCGGCGCCGGCACCAACCCGGAGCAGCTGTTCGCCGCCGGTTACGGCGCCTGCTTCCAGGGCGCCCTCGGCGTCGTCGCCCGCAATGAGAACGCCGACATCTCCGGCTCCACCGTCACCGCCGAGGTCGGCATCGGCAAGAACGACGAGGGCTTCGGCATCATCGTCAAGATCTCCGCCGTGATCCCGAACGTGGACGCTGCCACCGCCAAGGGACTCATCGAGAAGGCCCACGAGGTCTGCCCGTACTCCAAGGCGACCCGCGGCAACATCACGGTCGAGCTCGCCGTCTGATCCGGCTCGCGCTCCGCGAAGGCCGCATCCTGGACCGGGGTGCGGCCTTCGCCGTCCGCCGCCCGCCTTAAGCTGGGCCCATGCGTGATCTTGCGGGGGGATTCGGCTACCTGCTGGCCGGACAGAGATGGGTACTGCGACACGGCCGCTGGCTGGGCTTCGGCCTCCTGCCGGGGCTGGTCTCACTGGTGCTGTACGCCGGCGCACTGATCGGCCTCGGTTACGGCGCCGACGACCTGACCGCCTGGATCACCCCCTTCGCCGACGACTGGTCCTCGCCCTGGCTCGGCCTGTTCCGGGGCTTCCTGACGGCCCTGGTCTTCTGCTTCGGGCTGTTCCTCGCGGTGATCACCTTCACCGCGGTGACCCTGCTCATCGGCCAGCCGTTCTACGAGTCCCTCTCGGAACAGGTCGACCGCAGCGAGGGCGGCACCGTCCCCGAGTCCGGGCTGCCGCTGCTGCGGGAGCTGTGGATCTCGGCCCGGGACAGCGTGAAGGTGCTCGTCCGGGTGCTGCTGTACGGAATCCTGCTCTTCGCCCTCGGTTTCGTCCCGGTGATCGGGCAGACCGTGGTCCCGGCGATCGGGTTCTGCGTGTCGGGGTTCTTCCTCGCCGAGGAACTCACCGCCGTCGCGTTGCAGCGGCGCGAGGTGGAACTCGCCGACCGGCTCGCCCTGCTGCGGACGCGGCGGATGCTGGTGCTCGGCTTCGGGGTCCCCCTGGTGCTGGCGTTCCTGGTGCCGCTGGTCGCGGTGTTCCTGATGCCGGGTGCGGTGGCTGGGGCCACGCTGATGGTCCGGGACCTGACCGGGGAGGACGAGTCCCGGACCGCCGGGACGGACTCCGGGACGGGCACAAGCTCCGGGACGGATGCCGGGACCGGGGCCGGTGCGCCGGCCGGAGGAACGACCGGAGGGTTCGGACCGCCACCGCCCGCGTACTCGTAGACCGCCCGCCCCGCAGGACCACCGCCCCAGCAGCCTGATCGTGCCGACCCCTTACCCCCGTCGGGACGATCGGCCGGCCCCCCGGCCAGCCGGTGCAGCCTTCGGAGCCCACGCGGCGGTCCCTCTAGTGAGGGGCGCGGGGCTCCACCCACAGCGCTTCGCCGACGGCGCACAGATCGCCGCCGGCCGTGGCCAGGGCCGTGCCCACGCGGTACTTGCGGCCCTCGCTGCCGAGCAGCCAGGCATAGGAGACGAGGCCCGCGCCGACCGGCACCGGCCGGATCAACCGCCCGGTCAGGGCGGCCGTGACCGCCCCGGCCCGCCGGTCGTCGAGCAGTCGTCCCGCCGCGTTGCCCGGGCAGTCCAGCGCGCCCCACACCAGCTCGGGCGGCAGCAGTCCGTCCGCACCGGCGAGTTCGGGCCCCGGGGTCCAGGCGGCGGCTACCAACCCGTGGCCGGAGACCCGGCCGCAGTGCAGGCGCAGCCCGGTGGCCGGCGTGCGGTGCAGTCCGCAGCCGAAGCAGTCGACCGTTCCGTCCGGGGGAGCCGCCCGGTATGCGTCGGCCGCCGCCGACGCCTGCTCCCAGGAGGGGGCTCCGGGGACCTCCACCGCCGGCTCGGCGGGGGTGGCCGCCGCGAGCAGGAGTTCGCCGTCCGTCAGCGCGACGGCGCCGTCAGCGTCCCGGGCGAGCTGCACCGGGGTGTCCGTGGGCACCGGCCGGCGGAAGTCCACCCGTACGGTCTTCGCGGTCGACCGCGTGGCCAGCACCCCGGCCACGTAGCCGCCGAAGGCCACCCCGGGATATCCGCAGAGGTGGGCCGGAACCGTGATCGTCTCGAAGTCGGTCATGCCCGCCACCTCATCACATGCGCGGCGCCCCCCCCGTCACAGGCGTCGGCCCGCAGGAGCGGCAACTATCGAGGCCGTCCGTTCGTCTTCCCTCCTGGAGAGACGTGCACCGCGTGCAGGGGCTTGGGAGGTGGCCGGATGGCCGAACAGCCGTGGGGACATCCGTACCCGGTCCACCCGCAGCAGCAGGCGTACGGGCAGCCGTGGCAGCCCGCGCCCACCCCGCAGTCCGCCATGCGGGCCTCGCACACCGACCGTGACCGGGCGGTGGACGTCCTCAAGGCCGCGTTCGCGGAGGGCCGGCTCTCCCGCGAGGAGTACGGGCAGCGTTTCGACGCGACGTACCGGGCACAGACGTACGGCCAGCTCGCCCAGTTGGTCGCGGACCTGCCGGCCGGACCCGTGGTGGCCCCGTTCGGCGTCGCGGTGCCGGCGCTGCCACCTGGCTTCGGCCCGATGCCCATGCCCATGCCCATGTCCCTGCCGATGCCGATGCCCGTGCCGCCCCGCAGGGTCAACGGGATGGCGATCGCCTCGCTCGCGCTGGGCGTGCTAAGCCTGCCCACGCTCGGCGCGGCCGGTTTGGGGGCCGTGATCACCGGTCACATCGCCAAGGCCCAGATCCGCGCCCGCGGCGAGGAGGGTGGTACGCCCGCCACGATCGGTCTGGTGCTCGGCTGGCTGTCACTCGGCGGCTGGGTGCTGCTCGTCCTGCTCGCCGCATCGGGGGCGCTCGATTGACCTGCGCCTTCATCTGGAGGGACAACGGCCGTCCCGGGCGGGCCCCGGCCACCGTCCCGGGGCCCGCTGGTCTTCCCAAACGGCCCGATAGTATGCGTGACAACAAGAGCCAAGGCTGTCCCACACCGTCCTTGAGTCCGCCGCCCCCGTCCGGAACTGCGGACCGGCGGCCACGGAGCCGGACAGTGGCCTGCCGAGCTACGACGACCGGCCGTCGCGCCGAGCACCGACCAGCAGTGAGGGACACCGTCAGTGACAGTCAGTACCGAGGGGGCAGCGGCCGTGCGCCCGGATCCCCCGAGCGGGCCGGCCGGACACGCCCTCGGCACCACGGGGTCCTCCGAACACGCCCCGCGGCGCGCACTGCGCTCCCGCGGCGCCCTCCTGCTGCTGGAAGCCCTCGTCGCGTTCGCCGCGGCACTGGTCCTCCCGCTGTTGGCACGGGGGTTTGAGCTCGACCCGCTCAACCGGATAGCGCAGGTCAGCGGCCTCGCCGCGATTCAGCTGAGGTTCGCGCTGATCGGACTGCTGTTCGTCGCCGCGGTGGTGCTGGCGATGCGACTGCGCGGAGGCCGCCACTTCGACCTGGCCACCCGAATAGCCGCCGCCGCCGTCGCAGGCCTGGCCAGCGGCTTCGTCGCGGCGGGCGCGGTCGTCGCGCTGCTGGGCACGCCGTGGCCGATGTTCGGCCTCAACGGCGACAGCGGGCGCATCGTCGAATGGGCCCACGCGGTCGCCAACGGGCAGCCCTCGGGGTCGCCGGTCTACCCGCCGATGCCGCTGTACACCCTCGGGTACTACGCCGAGTGGTTCCACGGCGGCAACACCGCGTACGCCTTCAAGGACCTGCAGATCCTCGGCGCCGCCGCCTTCGGGCCGCTGGTCTACCTCGCCTGGCGGATGCTGCTGAGTCCGATCCGGGCGCTCGCCTTCGGCGTCGCGCCCGCCTTCGCGCTGATCGACTCGTACAAGCCCTACAGCCAGACGGTGCTCGTGCTGCTGGTCCCGGTGTTGGTGGCGATGGTGGTGGCGCTGCGCCGCAGCGGCACCGAGGCCTGGCGACCGCTGCTGCTCAAGGGCGCAGGGTTCGGCGCGCTGTTGGGCGTGCTCTTCCTCACGTACTCGGGCTGGTTCCTGTGGAGTGCGGCCGGCGTGCTGTTCGCCGCCCTGCTGTACTTCCCGTGGCGGACCGGCCGGCTCAGGGGCGCCGCTTTCATGGGGGCCGCCCTGGCGGCGTTCCTCGTGGTGGCCGGGCGCTACCTGGCGGTCATGCTGACCGAGGGGCAGAACACCAAGGACTTCAACTTCCGGTTCGACAACTTCACCGACCCGGCCTACTACCTGATGTGGCGCACCGACATGCCGGGCAAGGCGGGCGACTGGCCGCCGCCCGGAGAGTTCGGCGGGGTCGGGCTCTTCGCCCTGGTGACCTTCGTCTGCCTGGGCGCCGCCATCTGGCTGGGCCTGCGCAAGCCGCTGGTCGTCACCATAGCCGCGATGTTCATCAGTGCGTGGGTGATGCGCATGTACATCGCCTCTCACATGTACGAGACGCAGACGGTGCAGCTGTACACCCGCACCAACAACCAACTGCTCTACTGCGGCCTGATCCTGTGCGCACTGGTGGCGCACCTGGTCTCGCTGCGGTTGGCGGAGCGGTCTACCCCGTTCCCCGGCCGGGAGGGCGCCGTGATCGGCGTACTGTGCGCCCTCCTGCTGCTGCTCGGCACGGTGTCCTCTTCCATGGCGGACCGCTACATGCCGGCCAAGGACGGCACGTACCGCATCCTGCCGTGGGTGTCGCACACGGTGCGGCAGCAGAACGGCAAGTGCCCCAAGTTCGCCCCCGGAGGCATCTGCTCCCAGGACGGCGACCAGAGCTGGCTGACCTTCATCCGATGACCAGAAGGACGAGATGATCTCCGCACTGACGCGGCTGGCCGACTGGTCGGCCCGGACCCCCAAGCGGCTCTGGGCCATCGCCTTCGCGGTCTTCTTCACCCTGGCCGCCTCGTGGTCCGTTGCCACCCCGCTCGGCGGGTCCCCTGACGAACACGCACACTTCATCCGGGCGGCTGCCGTCGTGCGCGGCCAGATCAACGGAACCGAAGTGATGGTTCCGCACACGGTGCAGGACATCGAGGGCAATTTCGCCGAGACCGGCGTGCAGCTCCCGGAGTGGTACCAGCAGCTGCGCACGGTGCACGGGTGCTACACGTGGCCCAAGACCAAGCCCGCCTCGTGCGCGCCCAAGCTGGGCGGCTCGGAGAAGCCCGCCCTGGTCACCACTGCGGCCGGCCGCTACCACCCGGCCTACTACCTGGCGACTGGCTGGCCGAGCCTGCTGGTCAAGGGCCCCAACGGGCTGTACCTGATGCGTTTGATGTCGGCAGCGCTCTGCTCGGCCCTGCTGGCCAGCGCGCTGGTCACCGCGGCCGAGTGGCGCCGGCGCGGGCCCGCCCTGCTGGGCGTGCTCACCGCCGCCACGCCGATGAGCCTGTACATGGCCGGCATGGTCAACCCCAGCGGCGGTGAGATCGCCGCCGGGATCCTGGTGTGGACCGCCCTGCTGTCCATCCTGATGTCGCCCGATCCGCTGCTGCTGAACCGCCGGCTGGCCAGGTTGGGCATCGGCGGCATGGTGCTGATCAACATCCGGCCCCTCGGACTGATCTGGTTCGCCGGGGCACTGTTCTTCGGGCTGCTGCTGGTGCGCCGGACCGACGTGCTGCGCGCGGTGCTGCACCGCAGGGTCCTGTGGTTCTGGACGGCCCTGCTGGCCCTGGCCACGGTCGGTGCCCTGCTGTGGGCCGCGGCCCACCCGGACCACTCGGTGATCGACACCCAGTCGCTCACCGCCAAGTGGGCCGCCAAGAAGACGTTCATCGATACGGACGTCTACATCCAGCAGATGCTCGGCTCCTTCGGGTGGCTGGACGTCCAGGCGCCCAACCTCACGTACCTCACATGGGTGGGTGCGATCGCGGTCCTGGTGGTGCTGGGGCTGACGTTGGGCCGAGGCCGCGAGGTGCTGGCACTGATCGGCATGTTGCTGGCCATCGTGCTGGTGCCGGTGCTCGCGCAGGCTTCGCAGGCGGAGAAGATCGGCATGGTGTGGCAGGGCCGGTACCTGCTGCCGTTCGCCGTGGGCCTGCCGTTGATGGCGGCCCTGATCGGTGTGAGCCGCACGCCCGAGCGGGGATTCCCGTGGCGCAGGCTGGCCGGGTTCGCCGGTGCCGGGCTCGGACTGGCGAACGCGGCGGCGTTCTTCTGGACGCTGCGGCGCTACACGGACGGAGCCAACGGTTCCCTGGTGCCGATGCGTGCGCACTGGAACCCGCCGGGCGGCTGGTCGATGTGGACCGTCGTGTACGCGGCGGCGGCCTTCGCCCTGGTGCTCCTCGTGCTGATGCCGGACCGCGCCGCCCGGGGCGTCACGGGTGTCAGCAGCGGATCCGGCCGGGGCTCGTGGGCGAAGGCGCCGGCCGCGCCGGACCGTCAGGCGTCCACCGCGGCCGTCGCCGCGGCCGTCACCTCCGCCGTCACCACGGACGGGGTGCGCTCGTCGGCCTCGGCCAGCACGGTGCCGTCCGGGGACCAGAGCGCGGCGCGGCCACAACCCGTCCACGGGCCGGCCCGGCCCGTGTGATTGGCGAGGGCCACGTACATGCCGTGATCGCGCGCGATCCGCGGGTGGATCGTGGCCCTCTCCCGCATCCCGTCGCCCGTCCCGTACAGGGAGCTCGCCAGGTGGACCCGGCAGCCGTCCGCCGCTGCGCGGGCGGCGAGCTGCGGGACGTGGTTGTCGTAGCAGATGCTCAGGGAGAAGCGGATGTCGCCGAGCGTGAAGCGGCCCTCGCTCCCGCCCGCCGTGAAGACGTCCTGCTCGTGCTGGTACAGGTGCTGCTTGGCGTACGTCGTCACGTGCCCGCCGTCCGCCCCGTAGACCATCGTCGCGATGACGGGTCGTGGTCCGGCGGTGCGCAGCGCGACGTTGACCGCGACGGCGATGCCGGCGGACCGTACCGGATCCATCCGCGGGTCGTCGGCGCCCTCCACCCACAGGCCCGGGTCCGCCGCCAGGGCCGCCAGCTCGTAGCCCGTGAGTGTGAACTCGGGGAACACGACAAGCTCTGCGCCCTGCTCCCGGGCTTCGGCTGCGAGCGCGACGGTCTGCGCGGCGTTGGCGGACAGGTCGGCCGGGATGCAGGTGAGCTGGGCTGCGGCGATCTTCACCGGGCCAGGATGCCAGCCGGGACGCGGACCCTGCGCCTCCGATACGGCCGTCGTGGCCGTCGCCCCGCTTTCCCGTTCGGACACGGCCCCGGCCGCACCGACGGCGATCCCGGAGACCTGGACGGTCGCCGGGTGGCCGGAAATCATCTATGAACCGGGCCCGCGGCGGGCCAATCATTCAGGAACCGGGCCGGGGGCGGGCCCTGACACCTTCCCCCGGTCCCCGGTCGACCCGTATCAGTGCGGGGGTTCGGCCGCCGTCACCTGGCGGTGCGCCAGCTCCGCCAGCCGGGCCTGTCCGTCCCTGCCGGGATGGAACCAGTCCCAGCGACTCAACTGCTCCGCGGAGAAGGGGTACTGGAACACCGCGCCGCCGTCGTAGCGGCACAGCGGGTCCTTCGCGCAGACCTCGCGGAGCGCCTCGTTGTACTCGACCACCCGCGCCCTGACCTGCTCGCGCCGGGCCGTCGCCCCGGTCGCCGCCGAGAGCGGGTCCGCCAGCATCGACTGGCAGATGCCCAGCTTCCAGATCTGCCGCACCATCGGGCTGTCCTTGCCCTGTTCCCACAGCCGCTGGAGGTCCGGCACGCTGGAGACGTACAACTCGGACGTGGGGGAGGCCGCCCGCAGGCCGGCGATGGCCTTCTCGAAACCGGCCCGGAACTCCTCCACCGGTGTCATCGACGAAGCCGTGGGGCGGCAGGCGTCGTTCGAGCCCACCATCACCGTGACCAGGTCGGGCCTGTGTTGGGCCGCCGTGGCCAACTGCCCCGCCAGGTCCGCCATCCGCGAGCCGGTCACCGCGTAGTTCCAACTGCGCGCCGGAGCCTCGGCCTCGCCGAGTAGCCGGCTGGCCAGCGAACGGACGGCGGGGTCGTTCCCGGTGGCCCAGGAGACCTCGGGGCAGTCCGCCAGCACCGAACAGGCGTCGAACCCGCGCGTGATGGAGTCGCCGACGGCCGCGATCGACGCGGGTGCGGTGTTCCAGCGCGGCCCGGCCTGCGCCCCGCGCTCACCCTCCGTGGCCGACTCGCCCGACTGACACCCGGTCAGCACCCCGGCCAGCACGATCATCGCCGCGCCCGCGCCCGCGAGGGTCCGGCGCGCGCGCCGGCGCAGAGCGGTGGTGCACATCGGGTGGTCCCCTCCTCGTCGCCCCACGTCCTTCGGGGGCGTCCTGCTGAGTGAATGCTCTGCCTTTGGCGGCCTGGGACCGACCGTACGTCACACCATGACCCCTGGCGCACGGTAGCTTTTTCCCGTGGCGTTTCGGCCGCAGGTCCCGTGGCGCAATGTCAAATAATTTCCGTTACATTACATCACGTCACATACTGTCCGTTTTCTGGAGTTTATTCCCGACCTCGTCCCACACTGGAGGTCCCGGTGACGACACGTGGAGTTCTGTACGTGCATTCCGCACCACGCGCGCTCTGCCCGCACGTGGAATGGGCTGTTGCGGGCGTGCTCGGGGTGAGGGTGAACCTCGACTGGATCAGGCAGCCCGCCTCCCCGGGCACTTGGCGAGCCGAGTTCTCCTGGCAGGCCGAAGCGGGTACCGCGTCGAAGCTGGCCTCCGCGCTGCGCGGCTGGCACCTGCTGCGCTTCGAGGTGACAGCGGAACCCTGCCCGACGGCCGAGGGCGAGCGCTACAGCTCCACCCCGGAACTCGGCATCTTCCACGCCGTCACCGGCATGCACGGCGACATCCTGATCCCGGAGGACCGGCTGCGCGCCGCCCTCGCCCGCTCCGCGCGCGGCGAGACCGACCTGGAGGCCGAGATCGCCAAGCTGCTCGGCAAGCCCTGGGACGACGAGTTGGAGCCCTTCCGCTACGCGGGCGAGGGCGCCCCGGTCCGCTGGCTGCACCAGGTGGTCTGAGGCCGGGGACGTACGGAGGGGCCCCGCCCGGCAGCTGCCGGGCGGGGCCCCTCCGTACGTACTGCGCGCCGGTCAGACGGTGCGGAACGCCAGCGTGACGTTGTGGCCGCCGAAGCCGAACGAGTTGTTGATCGCGGAGATCGGGCCGTCGGCCGGCAGCTTGCGCGGCTCGCCGACGACGATGTCCGCGTCGATGTCCTCGTCGAGGTCGTCGACGTTGATGGTCGCCGGGGCGATCCGGTGGTAGAGCGCGAGCACGGTCGCGACGGTCTCGATGCCGCCGGCGCCGCCCAGCAGGTGGCCGGTCATCGACTTGGTCGCGGAGATCGCGATGTGGTCGAGGTCGTCGCCCAGGACCTTGCGCAGGGCCTTCAGCTCGGCGGTGTCACCCTGGGGGGTCGACGTGGCGTGCGCGTTCAGGTGGACCAGCTCGGCCGGGTCCAGGCCCGTGTTGTCGAGCAGGTTCTGCACCGCGGCCGCGACACCGCGGCCGGTCGGCTCCGGCTGCGCGATGTGGTGGCTGTCGGCGGACAGGCCCTGGCCCAGCACCTCGCAGTAGACCCGGGCGCCGCGCGCGGCGGCGTGCTCGGCGGACTCCAGGATCACGACGCCCGCGCCCTCGCCGAGGACGAAGCCGTCACGGGCCTTGTCGTACGGGCGCGAAGCCTGCTGCGGGTTCTCGTTGTTCTTGGACATCGCCATCATGTTGGCGAACGCCGCGATCGGCAGCGGGTGGATCGCGGCCTCGGTGCCGCCCGCGACGACCACGTCGGCACGGCCGGTGCGGATCATCTCGACGGCGTAGCCGATGGCTTCGGCGCCGGAGGCGCAGGCGCTGACCGGGGTGTGCACGCCCGCCTGGGCGTTGACCTCAAGGCCGACGTTGGCCGACGGGCCGTTCGGCATGAGCATGGGGACGGTGTGCGGGGAGACCCGGCGCACGCCCTTTTCCTTCAGTACGTCGTACTGGTCGAGCAGGGTGGTGACGCCGCCGATGCCGGAGGCGATCACGGTGCCCAGGCGCTCGGGCGCGATGGACGCGTCCTCGCCCGCCGGGGCGGTGAAACCGGCATCGGCCCAGGCCTCACGGGCGGCGATGACGGCGAACTGGGCCGAGCGGTCCAGCTTGCGGGCCAGCGGTCGCGGCAGGACCTCGCTGGGGTCCACGGCGACCGGGGCGGCGATACGGACCGGGAGCTCGGCGAAGCGCTCGCCCTCAAGGGGCTTGACGCCGGAACGACCGGCGAGCAGACCTTCCCAGGTCGAAGCGCTGTCGCCACCCAGCGGAGTGGTTGCGCCGATACCGGTGACGACCACGGTGCGATTGGTCGGGCTCACAGGAATTCTTTCTCCACGTCTCAGGGGGTGCTGAATTGTCACGGCGCCACCGCTAGGTGGCGACAAACGCTCGTCAGGCTCAGGCCTGGTGCTTCAGGATGTAGTCAGCGGCGTCGCCGACCGTCTTGAGGTTCTTGACGTCCTCGTCCGGGATCTTGACGTCGAAGCGCTCTTCGGCGGCGACGACGACCTCGACCATGGAGAGCGAGTCGACGTCCAGGTCGTCGGTGAAGGACTTCTCGATCGCGACGTCCTCGGTCGGGATACCGGCGATCTCGTTGACGATCTCCGCGAGACCCTCGACGATCTCTTCCTGCGTGGCGGCCATGTGGCGCTCCTTCTCTAGCTAACTGGGTGAAACAGGGCGGGATGTGGATCCCGGGCCCTAGGGGAGGGTAACGACCGTCGCGGCGTAGACGAGTCCCGCCCCGAATCCGATGACGAGCGCGGTGTCGCCGCTCTTTGCCGCTCCGGTCGCCAGGAGCCGCTCCATTGCGAGCGGGATCGAGGCGGCCGACGTGTTGCCGGTGGTCTCCACGTCACGGGCGACCGTGACGTGTTCCGGCAGTTTGAGAGTCTTCACCATCGAGTCGATGATCCGCATGTTTGCCTGGTGCGGGATGAAGACGTCCAGGTCCGCAGCGGTGATCCCGGCCGCGTCGAGCGCCTGCTGGGCCACCTTCGCCATCTCGAAGACGGCCCAGCGGAAGACCGCCTGGCCCTCCTGCGTGATGGCCGGGAACTTCTCCCCGCCGTCCTTGCCGAGGTACTTGTCCCACGGCACGGTCTGCTTGATCGTCTCGGCCTTGTCGCCTTCGGAACCCCACACCGTGGGGCCTATGGCCGGCTCGTCCGAGGGGCCGACGATCACGGCGCCGGCGCCGTCGCCGAACAGGAAGGCCGTCGCGCGGTCCTCCAGGTCGGTCAGGTCGGACAGTCGTTCCACGCCGATGACGAGGACGTACTGGGCCGAGCCCTCGATGACCAGGCCCTTGGCCAGTGTCAGTCCGTACCCGAAACCGGCGCAGCCCGCGGAGATGTCGAACGCGGCCGGCTTGACCGCGCCGATCCGGTGCGCGATCTCGGTCGCGACGGCCGGGGTCTGCTTGAAGTGCGAAACCGTCGAGACGATCACGGCACCGATCTGCTCGGGCGAGATGCCGGCATTGGCCAGCGCCTTGCCGGAAGCTTCCACGGACATCGCGGCGACGGTTTCCTGGGGCGAGGCCCAGTGCCGGGTCGCGATGCCGGAGCGGGAGCGGATCCACTCGTCGGACGAGTCGATCGTCTCCAGGATGACCTCGTTGGAGACCACACGGGTCGGTCGGTAGCCGCCGACGCCGAGGATGCGGGCGTACGGGGAGCCCTGTGCAGGCTTGATCTTCGACATGCTGTTTGGGCTCCTTCTCTCAGGCCGCGTGCTCGGCGAGGAGCGCTGCGGCCTTTTCGAGATCGTCCGGGGTCTTCAGGGCCACGCTCGGTACGCCCTTGAGCGCACGCTTGGCCAGACCCGTAAGAGTGCCACCCGGACTCAGTTCGATGATCCCGGTGACACCCAGTTCGGCGAACGTCTCCATGCACAGGTCCCAGCGGACCGGATTGGCGACCTGGCCGACCAGGCGGGCGACGACTTCGGCGCCCGTGGTGACGACCTTTCCGTCCTTGTTCGAGACGTACGTCAGCTCCGGGTCGGCCGGGGCGAGGGCCTGCGCGGCCTTCTCCAGCGTGGCGACCGCGGGAGCCATGTGGTGCGTGTGGAAGGCGCCCGCGACCTTGAGGGCGACGACCTTCATGGAGCCCTCGGGCTTCTCGGCGACCAGGGCCTCGACCTGTTCCACCGTGCCCGCGGCCACGATCTGGCCGGCACCGTTGATGTTGGCCGGGGTCAGACCCAGCTTCTCCAGGTGTGCGACGACCACGTCCCGGTCGCCTCCGAGCACCGCGGCCATGCCCGTCTCGGTGACGGCCGCCGCCTCGGCCATGCCCAGACCGCGGGTCCGTACGAAGGACAGCGCCTCCGCGTCGGAGAGCACGCCCGCGTACGTCGCGGCGGTGATCTCGCCGACGCTGTGGCCCGCGACGGCACCGAAGGCCGAACGGGAGCCGAGCGCGGAAGCGGACAGCAGACCGGCGGCCACCAGCAGCGGCTGGGCCACGGCGGTGTCGCGGATCTCGTCCGCGTCGGCCTTCGTGCCGTAATGGGCGAGGTCGAGCCCGATGGCGTCCGACCATGCGGCGACGCGGTCAGCGGCGCCGGGGAGGTCGAGCCAGGGAGTCAGGAAGCCGGGCGTCTGTGCGCCTTGGCCGGGAGCGACGAGTACGAGCACCCTCACACTCTCTCTTGTGGATGGTCCCTGCCGCCCGTGGGGACAGGGACCAAGAACCGTCGGGGTAATTGTTGATGTCCGACAAAAGTCTAGGACTGCTGATCTCCGTCGGCCAGACGCCCGAGGATCAAAGCGATCCGCAATGTGAACGCCGAGCGGACATCGGAGGGTGACCAGCCGGTGACGTCGGTCACACGTCGGAGCCGGTAGCGCACCGTGTTGGGGTGCACGAACAGCATCCGCGCGGCCCCTTCCAGGCTGCTCGCCTGCTCCAGGTACACGCTCAAGGTCTCCAGCAGTGCGGACCCCGCCTCCTCCAGCGGTCTGTAGATCTCCTCCACCAGCTGCTCGCGGGCGGAGGGATCCGAGGCGATCGCGCGCTCGGGCAGGAGATCGTCCGCCAGTACCGGCCGCGGGGCGTCCTGCCAGGCGGTGCACGCCTTCAGACCGGCCGCAGCCGCTTGCGCGGACTTGGTGGCGTTCAGCAGGTCGGCAACGACGGGACCCGCCACCACCGGACCCGCAGCGAACGGCCCGATCAGCGACTTCGCCACCTGGATCGGATTGTCGCTGCCACCCGCGATCACGACCAGGCGGTCACCGAGGACGCCCGTCAGGACCTGGAGCTTGTGGTGCCGGGCCGCACGCCGGATCGCCTCGACCGTCAGCTCGCTGTCGCCCTCCGGAGCGGTGCCGAGCACCACGCACACGTGCTCCGGCGAGTTCCAACCGAGTGCCGCCGCCCGCGACAGCGCGCCCTCGTCGGCCTCGCCGGACAGCACCGCGTTCACCACGAGGGACTCCAGCCGTGCGTCCCACGCCCCCCGCGCCTCGGCGGCCTGCGCGTACACCTGGGCCGTCGCGAACGCGATCTCCCGGGCGTACACCAGCAGCGCCTCGCGCAGGATCGACTCGTCGCCCGGGGCCGCCACCTCCTCGATCGCGGTCTCCATGACCTCGATCGTGGTGCGGACCATCTCGACCGTCTGGCGCAGCGTGATGGCCCGGGTCAGCTCGCGCGGAGCCGTCCCGAAGACGTCGGTCGAGATCGCCTGCGGGGTCTCGGGGTGTCGGAACCACTCCGTGAACGCGGCGATACCGGCCTGCGCGACCAGGCCGATCCACGACCGGTTCTCCGGGGGCATCGCCCGGTACCACGGCAGGGTCTCGTCCATGCGGGCGATCGCGTTGGCGGCGAGCCGGCCGGAGGACTTCTCCAGTCGGCGCAGCGTCGCGGTATGCGGATGGGCGGGAGCGGCAGGCGCGGGGGAATGGTCACGTTCGGGTTGGGGCACGGGACAAGACTGCCTTATCCGGACGGCGGCGCGGAGTCCGGTCCCACGGCGGCGCGCGGCCGGGGGCTACCGTGGCCTCCATGATTGACGTTCGCCGCGGGGCCGACCGGTACGAGGGCGGGGATCCGGACGCCGGGATCGCCACCCGACACGCCTTCTCCTTCGGCGGGTTCTACGATCCGGACAACGTGCGGTTCGGTCCGCTCCTGGCCTGCAACGAGGAGACCCTCGCCCCGGGCGCCGGTTTCGACGAGCACCCGCACAGCCACACCGAGATCGTGACCTGGGTGGTCGAGGGCGAGCTCACGCACAAGGGCAGCACCGGCGAGAGCACCGTGGTGCGGCCCGGGGACGTGCAGCACCTCGCCGCCGGCTCCGGTGCGCGGCACGTGGAGCGCAACGACGGCACGGTGCCCCTGCGCTTCGTGCAGATGTGGCTCGCGCCGCTCGCCGCCGGCGGGGAGCCCTCGTACGACCTCGTCCGCGACGTCGCCGACGGCAGTCCCTACGAGGTCCCCGCGGCCGGAGCCGTCCTGCACGTGCGGCGCCCCGGCGCGGGCGAGCGGTTCGCCGTACCGGCGGCGGAGCGGGTCTACCTGCACGTGGTGCGTGGCGACCTGCGCCTGGACGGGGAGGAACTCGGGCCCGGGGACGCGGCGCGGATCACCGGCGAACGGGACCTGGAGATCGTGGCCGGGTCTCCGGGGGAGCTGTTGATCTGGGAGCTTCCCTAGCCTTTTCCGGGCGGTGGCCCCTGCCTGCGGCGGCGGGCAGCGCCCGGTCAGCGGCCGGAGAGCTCGGCGAGCACCGCGTCGGTGAACGCGGGCCAGGCCTCCACGGCCCACGGTCCGAACGCACGGTCCGCCAGCGCCACGCACGCGGCCCGTGCGTCCGGGTCCACCCACAGGAAGGTGCCGGCCTGGCCGAAGTGGCCGAACGTGCGCGCCGAGGACGCGGCACCCGTCCAGTGCGGGGTCTTGCCGTCGCGGATCTCGAAGCCGAGTCCCCAGTCGTTGGGGGACTGGTGTCCGTACCCCGGGAGCACGCCCTTGAGTCCCGGGTGCACGACGGAGGTGGCCTCCGCGACCGTGCGCACGTCGAGCAGCCGGGGCGCCTGCAACTCGGCGGCGAACCGGACGAGGTCGGAGACGGTCGAGATGCCGTCCTTCGCGGGCGAACCCTCCAGCGTGGTGGAGGCCATGCCGAGCGGCTCGAACACTGCCTGGTGCAGGTACTCCGCGAAGGGGATGCCGGTGGCCTTGGTGATGTGGTCGCCGAGCACCTCGAAACCGGCGTTCGAGTACAGCCGGCGGGTGCCGGGCGCGGCCATCGCGCGGTGCTCGTCGAAGGCCAGGCCGCTGGTGTGCGCGAGCAGGTGACGGACCGTCGAGCCCTCGGGCCCGGCCGGCTCGTCGAGCTCGATCGCCCCCTCCTCGTACGCGACGAGCGCGGCGTACGCGGCGAGCGGCTTGGTCACCGAGGCCAGCCGGAAGCGGTGGTCGACGGGCCCGTGGGAGCCCGCAAGGCTCCCGTCGGCGCGTACGACGGCCGCCGCTGCGGTCGGTACCGGCCAGTTGTCGATGATCTGCAGGCTGGGCAGGTTCTCCACGCTCTCCATGCGGCCGAGCCTACTTGCTTGGAGTGCACTCCAAGGTTTTAGCGTGGTGGCCATGAGCCTGACGGAGACGCGGTACACGATCAGCGAGGTCGAGGCCCGAACCGGTCTGACCCAGCACACCCTGCGCTGGTACGAGCGGATCGGCCTGATGCCGCACGTGGACCGTTCCCACTCGGGACAGCGCCGGTTCAGCGACAAGGACCTCCACTGGCTGGCCTTCGTGGGCAAGCTGCGGGCCACCGGGATGTCGGTGGCCGACATGGTCCGCTACGCCGAACTCGTGCGCGAGGGCGAGCAGACCGTCGACGAGCGCCGCGAACTGCTGGAACAGACGCGGCGCGAGGTGCGGGCGCGGATCGCGGAGCTCACCGACGCACTCGCCGTACTGGATTTCAAGATCGATATGTATGCCATGGGCACGACGACGGGGAAGAAGGCGACACAGTAATGACACAGAACACCACCATCGAGCAGGTCGAACTCGGCAAGGGCGGTCCGCGGGCCGGCATCCAGGGCCTCGGGTGCATGGGCATGAGCGAGTTCTACGGGGACACGGACGAGGCCCTGGCCCGCGAGACCCTGGAGGCGGCGCTGGCCGCCGGAGTCACCCTGTTCGACACCGCGGACGTCTACGGGCGCGGCCAGAACGAGGAGTTCATCGCACCGTTCGTGGCCGCGCACCGGGACGAGATCACCCTCGCGACCAAGTTCGCCATCGAGCGTTCGGACGACCCGCGTTACCGGGGCATCCGCAACGACCGCGCATACATCCGGGAGTCCGTGGAGAACAGCCTGCGGCGTCTCGGGACCGAGGTGATCGACCTGTACTACATGCACCGGCGGGACCCGGCCGTGCCATTCGCCGAGTCGGTGGGCGCCATGGCGGAGCTGGTGCAGGAGGGGAAGGTGCGCTACCTGGGGCTGAGCGAGGTCACCGGCGCGGAGCTGAAGGAGGCGTACGCGGTGCACCCGATCGCGGCGCTCCAGTCGGAGTGGTCGCTGTTCAGCCGGGACGTGGAGCGCAGCGCGGTGGGTGCGGCGGCGGAGCTGGGCGTGGCCTTCGTGCCGTACTCCCCGCTCGGGCGCGGCTTCCTGACCGGCGCCTTCACGGACGCGGCGGAGCTGTCGGAGGGCGACTTCCGCGCGTTCCAGCCCCGGTTCACCGGTGACAACGCCAAGGCCAACGCGGAGCTGCTGGCACCGGTGCGGGAGATCGCGCAGACGCACGGGGCCACCCCGGCGCAGATCGCGCTGGCCTGGGTGCACCAGCAGGCGCAGGTGCACGGGCTGACGGTGGTCCCGATCCCGGGCACCCGCAAGCCGAGCCGCCTCGCCGAGAACACCGCGGCGACGCGGATCACCCTGACGCAGGCGGAGCTGGCACTGCTGGAGCCGATCGCCTCCCGGGTCGCGGGGGACCGCTACCCGGACATGACCTGGACGTCGGCGGCCAGGGACTCCTAGGCCTGGGCCGTATCGGCCGCGAAACGGTCGCGGAGGGCCGCGTACTCGGCGTCCGTCAGCAGGCCCGCGCCGTGCAGCTCGTTCAGATGGTGCAGGCGCTCGTCCGCGTGGGCCCGGGAGTGCCCTCCCGCGGAGGCCGGGGCGGGCACCGAGGCGACCGGGGTGCGGCCGCGCAGGGCGGCCAGGACGGCCGCCGCGAACGGCAGTGACTCGTGCACCGCCCCGTACCCGACGCCGAACACCGCGGCGGCCAGGTCGTGGTCGGGCCGCGGGTCGCCCGTGGCGTCCCGCGGCAGCAACCGCAGGTGGCCGCCCGGTCCTTCCGGCGAGCGCCACTCGACGCCGGTCAGCGCGCTCAGCGCGTAACGCTGGTCGCCCGCCTTCCACTTGGTGCTGGTGGCACCCGTACGCGACCAGTGGAAGGTGACGGCCGAACCGTCGAAGGCCAGTCGCGCGTCGTACGCCTTCAGTTGGAGCGGCGGCTCCGGCACCCGGACGAGGAAGCGCCCGGCCGGCTCGGCCGCCTCGGGTCCCAGTCGGTCCCGCAGTGCTCCGGCGAACTCGGCCACCTGTCCGGACCGGTCAGCGGCCAGCACCAGTCGGTACGGGTCCCAGGCCGCCCGCAACTGCCCGGCGGCGGCCTCCATCAGCGGATCCGCCCCCGGCCGCGGTACGGCGTGCAGGACCACCGCATCCCGTTTCCCCCCGGATCCGGTCGCGCTGACGGTCACCCCGGACAACGCCTCGAAGGGGATCCTCCGTGCCCCGAGGGCGTGAAGGAGTCTCGGCGTCCTCGGCGTTCTCATCCCCCGTGCGAAGCGGATGAGTATCGAGTCCGAGTCGAACTCCCAGACGGCATGATTTCCGGCCAGTACGTCACCCATGCGGCACATGGTAAAGGGACGCACCCCCGTGCGTCCCCCTTGGTGCGGAGCCCGTTTTCCAGCTCTCTACGCGGGTCAATCCCCGTCTGTCCCGGAAATTCCACGGCGGCATGCATCGTCCCCGGTCGCGCACATGATGGAACCGAACGTGCCGGTTCCGATTTTGGCGAAATTGTCCAGAGAGCCGGTACCTGGCTCGAAATAGCCGGTGTGCAGCTTGGCTCCCGCCGAGGACAGTAGCCGCGCCCCGAACTCCGGCGACACCGGATCCGCCCCGTGGCCCACCCCGCCGACCTCCAGGTGCGGCACGTCCGCGATCCAGTCACCGGAGTCCCGCGTGGCCCACACCCGCGCGGAGGTGTGCAGGTCGGCGACGGACTCCGCACGCATCCCCGGGCTGCCCGCCACCACCAGGTCCGTCACCCGGTCCGGCAGCGCGTGCGCGGCGACCCCGCACACCACCGAGCCGTAGCTGTGGCAGAACAGGGCCACGCTCGCGTCCCCCGGCAGCGCCGCGGCCAGCGCCTCCAGCCGTACGGAGCCGTCCACCGCCATCCGCCCGGTCGCCGCGTCCATCCCGACCCCGGTCGGCGCGGTGTAGCCGGCCCAGGCGATGACCGCGGTCCGGCTGCCGGGAGCCGCCGCGCGCTGCGCCTCGTACAACGACTGCGCCATGCCCACGGGGGCCGTGAGACGGCGTTGGGTGCGCTCGAAGGTGAGGACGTCGGTGTCGACACCGGGGACGATCACCGAGATCCGGCCGGCCCGTTCGAGGTCGCCGAAGACCTCGGCGACGCGCCCGCTGCCGGTGGGGTCGAAGGTGAGGATCTGTCGGCCGGGCTCCGTGAGCGCCGCGAACCGGTGGGCGCGCCGACCGGCGGTGGTGCGGTCGGCCGGGGTCAGGCTGACGTCCCGGCTGCGGGCCTCCTCCACCTGCTCGGCCTGCTCCAGGGCCCGCAGGTTCGCCCGGTAGCGGAGCGGGGCCGGTACCCCGTCGAGGTTGCCGACGACGAGGGGGTACCCCTCGGCGAGACGGGCCCGTTGGGAGGCGTCCAGGTCGGCGAAGAAGCGGGCCACCGCCCGTACAGGGGCGTCGGCGGGCGGCACCGACCGGCCGTCGATCCGGGCCGTGGACCAGGCGGCGAGGGCGGCTGCCCGCAGCGAGGTGCCGGCGTCGGGGCGGTGCACGGCGGTCCAACCGGTGGTCGCCAGCATGAGGAAGACCACCGCGAGCGCGAGCAGGGTGCGCAGGGCGGCGGGGCGCGGGTCGGCGCCGGCGGTGGAGTGGGCGAGGCCGTGCAGGTTCACTGGGACCAGCGTAGGAGACCGGATCCGGCCACGGTGCCCGGGGTGACCGGGTTCACGGCCGACTGCGGTGCTCCGTACGCCGGCTCAGCGCCAGTCAGCGGCGAGGGCCGGGCCGATCTGGTCCAGGTAGGCCTCGGTCATCTGCCGGATCGCGGCCACGCTGGCGTCCTCGCCCTGCCCCCACAACCGCCCCGTGACCCTCATCACCCCGCAGAACGCGGCGACGGCCACCCGCGGCCGCGGATCGGCGTCCACGTCCAGGCCTTCACGCTCGGCGACCAGTCGGGCGATGCGCTCCTCCAGGTCGGTGGAGCGGCGCAGGTGGACGGCGAGCAGTGCTGGGGTCGACTCGATGAGTAGGTAGGTGCGCATGTAGAGGTCGACGGGGACCACGTCGCAGAGGGCTTGGTCGAGGGTGTCCCAGGCGTCGAGGACGGCGCTCCGCAACGCCTCGAAAGGGCCCTCGGCGGCCGGTCGTGCGCGCAGCGCGGCGACGAAGTGCGACTCGACCAGGTCCTGGACGGCGAAGGCGACCTCTTCCTTGTTGGCGAAGTACCGGAAGAAGGTGCGCTGGGAGACGTTCACGGCGTCGGTGATCTCATCGACGGTGGTGTGTTCGTAGCCCTGCGCCGTGAAGAGGAGGAGGGCGGCGCGCAACAGGGCGTCCCGGGTGCGCCGCTTCTTGCGTTCGCGCAGCCCGGGCGCCGGCACCGGCCGCTCGTCGGTCATCACTGCGGGGTGTCCTTTCCACATGCCGATCTGACGCTGAGTGAGCGGTCAGGGTACCTGTGACGGACCTGACAGCCGCGGTACTGCTCACCCGTTTGTGAAGTGTCAGAAGCTGTCACTAGCCTGTTCGCATGACTAGTCAGATCACCGTCGACGACCAGAACGGTTGGGGCCCCGCCAAGGGGCCGGGCTCGGGACCGGTCCGCTCCGGGCTGCGCGGCCACCCCTGGCTGACCCTCTTCGCCGTGGCGATCGGCGTCATGATGGTCACCCTGGACGGCACGGTCGTCGCCGTCGCCAACCCCGCGATCCAGCAGGACCTCGGCGCCACGCTCGCCGACGTCCAGTGGATCACCAACGGTTACCTGCTCGCCCTCGCCGTCTCCCTGATCACCGCCGGCAAGCTCGGCGACCGCTTCGGACACCGGCAGACCTTCCTCATCGGCATCGCCGGTTTCGCCGCTTCCTCGGCTGCGATCGGCCTCTCCTCCAGCGTCGAGCTCGTCATCGGCTTCCGGGTGGCGCAGGGACTGTTCGGCGCGCTGCTGATGCCCGCCGCGCTGGGCCTGCTGCGCGCCACCTTCCCCGCCGAGAAGCTCAACATGGCCATCGGCATCTGGGGCATGGTCATCGGTGCCTCGACCGCCGCCGGGCCCATCGTGGGCGGCCTGCTCGTGGAGAACGTGAGCTGGCAGTCCGTCTTCTTCGTCAATGTGCCCGTCGGCATCCTCGCGCTGGCCTTCGGGCTGTTCATCCTGCTCGACCACCGCGCCGAGAACGCCCCGAGGTCCTTCGACGCCGTCGGCATCCTGCTGCTGTCGGCCGCGATGTTCTCGCTGATCTGGGCGCTGATCAAGGCCTCGGAGTGGGGCTGGGGCGACGGCCGGACGCTCCTGTTCCTCTTCGTCTCCGTGGTCTGCTTCGTGTGCTTCGCCGTCTGGGAGACGAAGGTCACCGAGCCACTGATCCCGCTGGGCATGTTCCGCTCGGTGCCGCTGTCCGCGGGCACCGTGCTCATGGTGCTGATGGCCTTCGCCTTCATGGGCGGCCTGTTCTTCGTCACCTTCTACCTGCAGAACGTGCACGGCATGAGCCCGGTCGACAGCGGCCTGCACCTGCTGCCGCTGACCGGCATGATGATCATCGGCTCGCCGTTGGCCGGCGCCGCCATCACCGCCGTCGGCCCGCGGATCCCGCTGGTCGCGGGCATGGTCGCCACCGCCGCCGCCTGTTTCGGAATGTCCGCCCTCACCCCGGGCACCGGCACGCTCGCCATGTCGCTCTGGTTCGCCCTCCTCGGCATCGGCCTCGCGCCGGTCATGGTCGGCGCCACCGAAGTCATCGTCGGCAACGCCCCGCTGGAGCTGTCCGGCGTGGCCGGCGGCCTCCAGCAGGCCGCCATGCAGGTCGGCGGCAGCCTCGGCACCGCCGTCCTCGGCGCGGTCATGGCGAGCACGGTCGGCAACTCCTTCGGGGACAACTGGCAGGCCGCACAGCTGCCCCCGCTCACCGCGGAACAGCTGGGCCAGATCGAGAAGGGGGTCCAGGTCGGACTCGCTCCGGTCCCGCCCGGAGCCCCGGCGCCAGTCGCCGAGGCCATCACCAAGGTCGCGCACGACACGTTCGTGTCCGGCATGAGCACCGCCTTCACCGTCGCCGGCTGCGTCGCGGTGCTCGCCGCGGTCGTCGCCTGCTTCACCAAGCGCGGAGAGAACGCCGCCGCGGGGGCGGGCGCCGCCCACGTCTGAGCCGCCTCGCGGGCCGTCCCCGACGCCCCGCGCACGCGTCAACCGCGTACGCACTCCAGCCCCGCCGGACGGATCCGGCGGGGCTGTCGCCTATCCGGGTGGACCCGCCCCCAGCCCCTTCCGTACAGCCGTCACCGCAGGTCAGCGTGGTGTCTGCGGCTCCCCGGAAGTGGTCCGGGGAGCCCGTGTCCACAAGGAGTTGACCTGTCATGCGTACGAGTTCACCCGCCCGCCCCGCCACCGTCCTGGCCGCGACCTTCCTGGCGCTCGCCGCCCTGGTCCCGAGCACGGCGAGCGCCGCACACGCCGCCGGCGCGCCGCCGGGGAAGGCCCCCGCCTGCGCCACCGGGCAGCTGTGCCTGTGGGCTAAGCCGGAGTTCAAGGGCACACGTCGCGCCCACGAGCTCAGCACCCTGGACATCAACAGCTGCACGGCGCTGCCCGCCGGCACCAGCGCCCAGTCGCTGATCAACCGCACCGGCCGCCCGGTCACCACCTACCAGTCCGCCGAGTGCGCCGAGACCGGCGAGTTCCAGACCTACCCGGGCGACGGGGTCTGGCTGCCCGCATCGCCCTACCTGGTCAGGGCCTTCAAGGTGTGGGACCGCTAGCGGCGCCCGTCGCCGCAGCCGCTCCGGGCGTCTGGGCCGGTACCTCTGCCCCCGCCTCGGCCCCCGCGCCCGGGGCGGCCACCGAGCTCAGCCGACCGACCTCGGCGCGCAGCGCCCGTACCTCCGCGGTCAGTTCGGCGATCGCGGCGGTCTGTGCCCGCTCCACCAGGTCGTCGCGCTCGAAGCGGGAGATGAACCAGGCCGCGATGTTGGCGGTGACCACACCCAGCAGCGCGATGCCGGACAGCATGAGCCCCACCGCGAGCACCCGACCGAGCCCGGTCGTGGGGGAGTGGTCCCCGTACCCCACCGTCGTCATGGTGGTGAAGCTCCACCACACGGCATCGCCCAGGTTCCTGATGTTCCCGTTGGGGGCGTCCCGCTCCACGCTGAGCACGGCCAGGGATCCGAACATCAGCAACCCGACCACCGCCCCCGCCACGTACGTGGTCAGTCGGATCTGCGGAGCCATCCGGGCCCGCCGGCCCACCAACAGCAGGGTGGACACCAGCCGCAGCAGCCGCAGCGGCTGGAACATCGGCAGCAGCACCGCCCCCAGGTCCAGCCAGTGGGTCCGTACGAAGGCTTTTTTGTCCGTCGACAGGCCCAGCCGCATCAGGTAGTCGGCGGCGAAGGCCCCCCACACCACCCACTCGGTGACCGTGCAGGCACGGTGCACGTCCGCGTCCGCGTCGGGTGCGACGATCGGCACGGCGTACGCGACGGCGAAGGCCACGGCGAGCACGAGCAGCGGAGTCTGACTCCGCCGCTCCCACCGCAGCTGGCGGGAGGGTTCCTTCATACGGAGCATCGTAAGGAACGGATAAAGCCCAGCGGGCCCCCGGCAGTGCCGAGGGCCCGCTGCGAAGTCGACCAGGTTGACGCTACGCGTCGCCGCCCGCCGCACCCGGGTCCGCCGCCGTGACGTCCAGCAGCCGGTACCGGTCCACGGCCTGCTTCAGCGCGGAGCGGTCGACCTTGCCGTCCTTGGCCAGCTCGGTCAGCACCGCCAGCACCACCGACTGCGCGTCGATGTGGAAAAAGCGCCGGGCCGCACCACGGGTGTCCGCGAAGCCGAAGCCGTCCGCACCCAGCGAGGTGTACCTGCCGGGCACCCAGCGCGAGATCTGGTCCGGGACGGAGCGCATCCAGTCCGAGACCGCCACGAACGGCCCTTCCGCATCCGTCAGCTTCCGCGTCACGTACGGAACGCGCTGCTCCTCCTCCGGGTGGAGCAGGTTGTGCTCCTCCACCTCGACGGCCTCGCGGCGCAGCTCGTTCCAGGAGGTCGCCGACCAGACGTCCGCCCTGACGTTCCACTCCTCGGCCAGGATCCGCTGCGCCTCCAACGCCCACGGCACCGCCACGCCCGAGGCCATGATCTGCGCCCCGATCTCGCCGGACGTGCCCGTGGACACCCGGTGGATGCCCTTCAGGATCCCGTCCACATCGACGTCCGCCGGCTCGGCCGGGTGCTGGATCGGCTCGTTGTAGACGGTCAGGTAGTAGAAGACGTCCTCGGCATCGGGCCCGTACATCCGCCGCAGACCGTCCTTGACGATGTGCGCGATCTCGTAGCCGTAGGCCGGGTCGTACGCCACGCAGCCCGGGTTCGTCGAGGCCAGCAGCTGGGAGTGGCCGTCAGCGTGCTGAAGGCCCTCACCCGTCAGGGTGGTCCGCCCGGCGGTCGCCCCGAGGACGAAACCGCGCGCCAGCTGGTCGGCCATCTGCCAGAACTGGTCACCCGTGCGCTGGAAACCGAACATCGAGTAGAAGACGTAGACCGGGATCAGCGGTTCGCCGTGCGTCGCGTACGCCGACCCCGCGGCGATCAGCGAGGCCGTGCAGCCCGCCTCCGAGATGCCGTCGTGCAGCATCTGGCCCGTCGGGGACTCCTTGTACGCGAGCAGCAGGTCACGGTCGACCGCCTCGTACTGCTGGCCCAGCGGGTTGTAGATCTTGGCGCTCGGGAAGAACGCGTCCATGCCGAAGGTGCGGTACTCGTCCGGGGCGATCAGCACGAACCGCCTGCCGATCTCCTTGTCCCGCATCAGGTCCTTCAGGACGCGTACGAACGCCATGGTGGTGGCGATCGACTGCTGGCCCGAACCCTTCTTGGCGCCCGCGTACGCCGTGTCGTCCGGCAGTTGCAGCGGCTTCGCGCGCACCACGCGGGTCGGCACGTAGCCGCCCAGCGAGCTGCGGCGGTCGTGCATGTACTGGATCTCCGGCGAATTGCGGCCCGGGTGGTAGTACGGCGGGGCGCCACCCTCCAACTGCGCGTCCGTGATCGGGATGTGCAGGCGGTCGCGGAAGCGCTTGAGGTCGTCGACCGTCAGCTTCTTCATCTGGTGCGTCGCGTTGCGGCCCTCGAAGTTCGGGCCGAGCGTCCAGCCCTTGACCGTCTGCGCCAGGATCACCGTCGGCTGACCCTTGTGGGCCTTGGCCGCCGCGTACGCCGCGTAGACCTTCTTGTGGTCGTGGCCGCCGCGGCCCAGGTGCTGGATCTGCTGGTCGCTCATGTTCTCGACCATCGCGCGCAGCCGCTGGTCGTCACCGAAGAAGTGCTCACGGATGTACGCGCCGGACTCGGTGGCGTACGTCTGGAACTGCCCGTCGGGGGTGATGTTCATCTTGTTGACCAGGATGCCGTCCCGGTCCTGCGCCAGCAGCGGGTCCCAGGAGCGGTCCCAGATCAGCTTGATGACGTTCCAGCCGGCGCCGCGGAACTGCGACTCCAGCTCCTGGATGATCTTTCCGTTGCCGCGCACCGGGCCGTCGAGCCGCTGCAGGTTGCAGTTCACGACGAAGGTCAGGTTGTCCAGGCCCTCGCGGGCGGCGATCGACAGCTGGCCGAGCGACTCCGGCTCGTCCATCTCACCGTCGCCGAGATACGCCCAGACGTGTGACGTGGAGGTGTCGGCGATCCCGCGCGCCTCCATGTACCGGTTCATCCGGGCCTGGTAGATCGCGCCGAGCGGGCCGAGGCCCATCGAGACGGTCGGGAACTCCCAGAAGTCCGGCATCGAGCGCGGGTGCGGGTAGCTGGACAGGCCGTACGGGGCCTTCGACTTCTCCTGGCGGAAGGCGTCGAGCTGCTGCTCGGAGAGCCGGTCCAGCAGGTAGGCGCGGGCGTAGATGCCGGGGGAAGCATGGCCCTGGAAGAAGATCTGGTCGCCGCCGTCGCCCTCGTCCTTGCCCCGGAAGAAGTGGTTGAAGCCCACGTCGTAGAGGGAGGCGGAGGAAGCGAACGTGGCGATGTGGCCGCCGACGCCGATACCGGGACGCTGCGCGCGCGAGACCATCACGGCCGCGTTCCACCGCGTCGCGTTCAGAACCTTCCGCTCGATCTCCTCGTTGCCGGGGAAGAACGGCTCGTCCTTGGTGGCGATCGTGTTGACGTAGTCCGTGCTGCGCATCTCGGGCACGGCCACGCGCTTCTCGCGGGCCCGCTCGATCAGGCGCAGCATCAGGTAGCGGGCGCGCTCGCGGCCCCGCTCGTCGACGGCGGCGTCCAGGGAGTCGAGCCACTCCTGCGTCTCTTCCGGATCGAAGTCCGGGACCTGGCTCGGCAGGCCGCCAATGATGATCGGATTGCGATCGGATGCGGAAGCCACGCTGTTCCTTCGCTGTCAGGGGAGTCGTGCCTTGGGTTCGCCGCCTCCCATGGTCTTACGCTCGGTCGGAATCGTCACCCGTACCACTGGGTAACCGCTGGCATCGGCGGCGATTCGGGGCGTCGTCGACGAGAGGTCCGGCCAAATCGCAACCTTACGCCCAAGAGGATCAGTCGGTTCGGAAGGCCGTTCGTCCCTCAAACAGGTAGGAAAGCCGGTAAGGGTTGCCGATGATGTCGTATGAGCTGGAATGGTGTGGGATGAATCACCAGAGGTGCACACGGGGAGGCTGAAAGTTGCGGCGAGACGGCCGCAATCGTCACCGTTTCGACGGTCTCGACGGCCGGGTACTTGCGCGATCCGCCGCGCCCGTGTGGACTACGCCCAATGCTGCGCGTACGCGCGCCGCCAGAAGACATTCACCGAACATGAGCAGGAGGCACCCCGTGAGCGCGACCGCGGACCACGCGGAGAGCCTGGCCGCCCGGCTGGGTTTCCAGTCCGAACAGGTGGTCCAGGAGATCGGCTACGACGAAGATGTCGATCAGGAGTTTCGCGACGTAGTCGAGGAACTGATCGGCAACGACCTCGTCGACGAGGACTACGACGACGTGGCCGACGCGGTGCTGCTGTGGTTCCGCGACGAGGACGGTGACCTGACGGACGCCCTCGTCGACGCCACTGAGCTGGTCGAGGACGCCGCGCTGATCCTGCTGCTGACCCCCAAGACGGGCCGCCCCGGCTACGTCGAGGCCAGCGACATCAGCGAGGCCGCCCAGACCGCCGGCCTGTCGCAGACCAAGAGCGTCAGCGTGGGCAAGGAGTGGAACGCCAGCCGCTTGATGACCCCGAAGGCCGCCAAGTCCAAGCGCTGAGCCGCGCCCCGCAGCCAAGCGGACACACACCCCGCCAGCCGGAATCACCCCGGTCGGCGGGGTGTGTGCGTTCCCGGCACCCGGTCCCCCTAGGCTGGGACCCACCCGAACGGCCCAACTCCCCCGGACTTCGTCCGGGGGCCCCAGATGCAGGAACGAAGGGATGCGACAGATGGCGATCGAGGTCGGCAGCAAGGCCCCGGACTTCGAGCTCAAGGACAACCACGGTGCCACCGTGCGGCTCTCCGACTTCCGGGGGGAGAAGGCCGTGGTGCTGCTCTTCTACCCGTTCGCCTTCACCGGTGTCTGCACGGGCGAGCTGTGCGAGCTGCGCGACCAGCTGCCGCGGTTCCAGAACGAGGACGTCCAGCTCCTCGCGGTCTCCAACGACTCGGTGCCGACCCTCCGGGTCTTCGGGGAGCAGGAGAGCCTCGAATACCCGCTGCTGTCGGACTTCTGGCCGCACGGCGAGACCTCCCGGGCGTACGGCGTCTTCGACGAGGAGAAGGGCTGTGCGGTCCGCGGCACCTTCATCATCGACAAGGACGGCATCGTGCGCTGGACGGTCGTCAACGGCCTGCCCGACGCGCGGGACCTGAACGAGTACATCAAGGCCCTCGACAGCCTCTGAGCACTCCGGGCGGGTTCCCGGCGCAGTTCGCCGGGAAAGACGCCGGCAGGCGGGAACCCGTCACTAGGATCGGAACGTTGATCCCGGTAGTAACCGCACGACGGGGCACCGCCCCACACTTGAACCCAATGGAGGACCCGTGGGAGTCAGCCTCAGCAAGGGCGGCAACGTCTCGCTGACCAAGGCCGCGCCGAACCTGACGGCGGTCATCGTCGGTCTGGGCTGGGACGCTCGCACCACCACCGGTGTCGATTTCGACCTCGACGCCAGCGCGATCCTGACCAACGACCAGGGCAAGGTCGCCAACGACTCGAACTTCGTGTTCTTCAACAACCTGAAGAGCCCCGACGGCTCGGTCGAGCACACCGGTGACAACACCACCGGTGAGGGCGAGGGCGACGACGAGGCGATCAAGGTGAACCTGGCCGGTGTCCCGGCCGACGTCGCCAAGATCGTCTTCCCGGTCTCGATCTACGAGGCCGAGAGTCGCCAGCAGAGCTTCGGGCAGGTCCGCAACGCGTACATCCGCGTCGTGAACCAGGCCGACAACTCCGAGCTCGCGCGCTACGACCTCTCCGAGGACGCCTCGACCGAGACCGCCATGGTCTTCGGCGAGCTGTACCGCAACGGTGCCGAGTGGAAGTTCCGCGCCATCGGCCAGGGCTACGCGTCCGGCCTGCGCGGCATCGCTCAGGACTTCGGCGTCAACGTCTGAGCCCGCCAGCTTCACCCGTCCGGCGCCGTGCACTGTGTGTACGGCGCCGGACGTGCTTTGCAACGTTCCACCGTCGGCCCGCCGCGCGAGCGTGCCGCGATCACCACGTCGTCCGGGGAGGACCACAACATGGGCGTCACACTCGCCAAGGGGGGCAACGTCTCCCTGTCCAAGGCCGCACCGAACCTCACTCGGGTCCTGGTCGGTCTCGGATGGGACGCGCGTTCGACCACGGGGGCCGACTTCGACCTCGACGCCAGCGCGCTGCTGTGCCGCGACGGCCGGGTCCTGGGGGACGCGTACTTCGTCTTCTACAACAACCTGAAGAGCCCCGAGGGCTCCGTCGAGCACACGGGCGACAACCTCACTGGTGAAGGCGAGGGCGACGACGAATCGATCATCATCGACCTGACCAAGGTCCCGGTCGAGGTCGACAAGATCGTCTTCCCGGTCTCGATCCATGAGGCAGAGGCCCGCCGCCAGAGCTTCGGCCAGGTCAGCAACGCCTTCATCCGCGTCGTGAACGAGTCGGACGGCCAGGAGTTGGCCCGCTACGACCTCACCGAGGACGCCTCCAACGAAACCGCGATGATCTTCGGCGAGGTCTACCGGTACGGAGGCGAATGGAAGTTCCGTGCAGTGGGACAGGGGTACGCGTCGGGGCTGCGGGGCATCGCTCTAGACTTCGGGGTCAACGTTTCGTAAAGCCTTACAAAGACGATGGGATGCCAGTGGTTCTCAAAACCTTCGGCTGGTCGTTCGCAGTCACTGCGCTCGGTCTGGTCGCAGCGGTGTTCTACGGGGGGTGGACCGCGTTCGGGATCGTCGCGATCCTGTCCATCCTTGAGATCTCGCTGTCCTTCGACAATGCGGTGGTCAACGCCGGAATCCTGAAGAAGATGAACGCCTTCTGGCAGAAGATCTTCCTCACCGTCGGTGTGCTCATCGCCGTGTTCGGCATGCGCCTGGTCTTCCCCGTCGTGATCGTCGCGGTCACCGCCAAGATCGGGCCCATCGAAGCCGTCAACCTGGCACTGACCGACAAGGACCAGTACCAGCAGTTGGTCACGGACGCCCACCCGGCGATCGCGGCCTTCGGCGGTATGTTCCTGCTGATGATCTTCCTCGACTTCATCTTCGAGGACCGTGACATCAAGTGGCTCGCGTGGCTGGAGCGCCCGCTCGCCAAGCTCGGCAAGATCGACATGCTGTCGGCGTGCCTTGCGCTGATCGCCCTGCTGATCACGTCCATGACCTTCGCCGCCCATGCGCACCAGCACGGCGGGGCCCACGTGGACAAGGCGCAGACCGTCCTGGTCGCCGGCATCGCCGGCCTGATCACGTACATGATCGTCGGCGGTCTCTCGGGGTACTTCGAGAACCGACTCGAAGAGGAGGAAGAGGCCGAGCACGAGGCCGAAGAAGCGGCCAAGAAGAGCGGCAAGCCCGTCTCGGCCGTCGCCATGGCAGGCAAGGCCGCCTTCTTCATGTTCCTCTACCTCGAAGTCCTCGACGCCTCCTTCTCCTTCGACGGGGTCATCGGCGCCTTCGCCATCACCAACGACATCGTGCTGATGGCCCTCGGCCTCGGCATCGGTGCCATGTACGTCCGATCGCTCACGGTCTACCTGGTCCGCCAGGGCACCCTCGACGACTACGTCTACCTGGAGCACGGCGCGCACTACGCCATCGGCGCCCTCGCCGTGATCCTGCTCGTCACCATCCAGTACGAGATCCACGAGGTCATCACCGGCCTCGTCGGCGTGGTGCTCATCGCCTGGTCCTTCTGGTCCTCGGTGCGCCGCAACAAGCGACTGGAACTGGAGGGTTCCACTGCCGAGGCATGACCGCGGCGGTAATGCGGGAACGCTCCATGCGGGGCGGCCGGGCAGGTCCACGGACCGGCCGGGCCGCCCCGTCCGCGTAGGAAGAGGGGGGTAGGGGAATGGGATTCTTCGACGGGATCCGGGGCAGCCGAGCCCTGCAGTTCGATTCGGGCAGCGCCTCGTCGAACGCGATCGAGCTGACCAAGCGACATCCGACGGTGTCGCTCACCAAACAGGGTGCGGTCCACGGCAATCTTCGAGTCAACCTGTCCTGGCGCATGCGCACCTCGGACATCGGCGGTCGCGGCGGCCGGAGCGGCGGGCTCCTGCGCCACCCGTTCAAGCTGTTCAAGCCGGACATGGTGCAGGCGCACACCCAGGGCATGGTCAACGTCGACCTCGACATCGGCTGCCTGTACGAGCTGGCCGACGGCACCCGCGGCGTCGTCCAGCCGCTGGGCAACCTGCTCGGCGACATCAACAGCCCGCCGTACGTCAAGCTCAGCGGCGACGACCGCTTCGGGGCACCCTCCGGGGAGACGGTCTTCGTCAACCTCGACCACGCCGACGAGATCAAGCGGCTGCTGGTCTTCGTCTACATCTACGACCAGACCCCGGCCTTCGACCGGACGCACGCCATGGTCACCCTCTACCCGATCACCGGGCCACGGATCGAGATCCCACTGGAGGAGCGGCACCCGCAGGCCCGCTCCTGCGCCGTGCTCACCCTGGAGCACGTCAAGGGCGAGCTGATCGTGCGGCGCGAGGTGAAGTTCGTGTACGGGTTCCAGGCCGAGCTCGACCGGCTGTACGGGTGGGGCCTGCAGTGGGGCCGGGGCTACAAGAGCAGCAAAGCCTGACCGGAGGGGGCGGGGCGGGGACGCGGAGGGGGAGCGGGCGGGACCCCGGTCTTCCGCGGCCTCCCCCCCCGGCCTGCCCCCCAGCCTGCCCGCGGCCTGCCTGGAAGGCGCCGGGCAGGGAACCCCGGCGCCTTCCGCGTCAGCGGCGGATGAACTGCGGGCCCTGCACCGGCAGCCGGAACGTCGGGTCGCCGCCCGGGCTCGGCACCGGGGCCGGGGACACCGGCTGTGGGTACCCGTACGCCGGCTGCTGGGCCGGCGGGGCCTGCGTCGGTGGGGCGTGCGGGGTCGGCGGGCGCATCGCGGCCGTCTGCTCGGCGGTGGGCCCGGCCGCGGCCCCGGACGCATCCTCGGCGGCGTTCTCGTCCACGGAGATCCCGTGGTCGGTGGCCAGCCCCACCAGTCCGTTCGAGTAGCCCTCGCCCAGCGCCCGGAACTTCCACCCGTCGCCCCGGCGGTACAGCTCCCCGCAGATCAGCGCCGTCTCGGCGCCGGTCTCGGGCCGCACGTCGAAGTAGGCCAACGGCTCGGAGCCGCCGCTCGCCGTGGCGTCGTACAGCAGGATCCGCAGGTCCTGGACCTGCTGGAAGGGCACGTCCTCGGCGGACGCCACCACCAGGATGCGGTCCACGACCGCAGGCACCGCGCGCAGATCCGCCTGCACGGCGTCGGTGATCCCGTCGCCGAGCTGCTTCTTGCCGAGTCTCCAAACGGCCCCCGAGGGGTGGCGGGGCTGGTTGTAGAACACGAAGTCCTCGTCCGAGCGCACCCGCCCGTCCGGGCCCACGAGCAGCGCCGAGGCATCGACATCCGGCACCTCGGGGCCGTCGGTCCAGCGCAGCACCGCCCGGACCGCGACGGCGGTCACCGGGATGTTCGAGCCCTTCTGCATCGCGTGCGTCATGCCCGTCATCCTGCCCTCCCGGGGCGGCGCGGAACAACGCGGCCCCCCGCAGGACCTTGTCGCGAACGAAAGACCTGGGCATGGTGCAAGAGGGTTACCTGAACTTCATGTGCTTGGGGAACTCTTGACCCACATTCGTACGTACTATTACCGGCCACGCCAGTTGGGCCGCCGAGGCAGTACGGGGGAAGCACATGCGTCACTTTGGGCACATATCGCCCGCTGTCCGAAAGGACCTCTTCCACCAGGAGCCGGTCGAGTTCACTGCCGCCTCCTCCGCCCGCATTCTCGCCGCCGCCCTCGGGGCCACCCTCTACAGCCCGGCCACCCGACCGAGCCTCGCCGCAGACGTCCACAAGCAGGCCGGCCGCGGAGTCGTCTCCATGGTTCTCTGCCTGGAGGATTCCATCAGCGACGCCGAAGTCGCGGACGCCGAGCAGAACCTCGTACGACAGTTCGCCGACCTCGACGCGGACGGGAGCGAGCTGCCGCTCCTCTTCATCAGGGTGCGTACGCCCGAGCAGATACCCGACCTCGTGCACCGCCTCGGCGGCTCCGCACGGAGGCTGGCCGGATTCGTGCTCCCCAAGTTCACGGAGGGTCGCGGAACCGCCTTCCTCGACGCCGTGGCCCAGGCCGAGACGGAAAACGGGCACCAGCGGCTGTACGCGATGCCCGTTCTGGAGACCCCCGACCTCCTCCACCTCGAAAGCCGCGTCGAAACCCTCGCCGGCATCTCCCGCACGGTCAACCGCTACCGCGATCGCGTACTGGCCCTGCGCCTCGGCGTCACCGACTTCTGCTCGGTCTACGGCCTGCGCCGCACCCCGGACATGACCGCTTACGACGTCCAGATCGTCGCCGGCGTGATCGCCGACGTGGTGAACGTGCTGAGCCGCGCCGACGGCACCGGCTTCACCGTGACCGGACCCGTCTGGGAGTACTTCCGCAGCCAGCAGCGCCTCTTCAAGCCCCAGCTGCGCCGCAGCCCCTTCCTGGAGGAGGGCGCCGAAGAACTGCGCACCGCCCTCATCGAGCACGACCTCGACGGCCTGCTGCGCGAGATCGAACTCGACCGGGCCAACGGGCTCCTCGGCAAGACCTGCATCCACCCCGCCCACGTCACGCCCGTCCACGCGCTGTCGGTGGTCTCCCACGAGGAGTTCAGCGACGCCCAGGACATCCTGCGCCCGGAGCGCGGCGGCGGCGGAGTCATGCGTTCCGCCTACACGAACAAGATGAACGAGGTGAAGCCCCACCGGGCCTGGGCCGAGCGCACCATGCTGCGCGCCGAGGTCTTCGGCGTGGCGAAGGAGCAGGTCGGCTTCGTCGACCTGCTCACGGCCGGACTTCAGGTGTGAGCGGACCCATGACGGCAGCGAGTGCGGAGAGTCCGGCGGATACGGCGAGTACGGAGAGCCCGGCGAGCCCGGCGGGTACGGAGAGAGGCAAGACGATCGACGCGGTGTGGTCGGGAACCTGGGTGGCGGACCGACTGGGCGTACGCCTGGAAGAGGCTGGCGCCCCGGACGCGCCGCGGCTGGACGAGCTCCTCGGGCTGGCGCTGCGGCGCAACCCCAAGCGGGCCCACCTGCTGGTCTCGCAGGTGCTGGGCAAGCACGTCCCGCAGTCCCCGCAGACCGTCTACGCCGCCGGGTACGGGCTCGGGCAGCGGGTCCGGGAGCTCCTCGGCGAGGACGCCGCCCGGGCGCTGGTCCTCGGGTACGCCGAGACCGCGACCGGGCTCGGCCACTGCGTGGCCGACGGCCTCGGGACGGCCCCCTACTTGCACTCCACCCGCCGCCCCGTGCCGGGCGTGGATCCCGCGGGCGGGTTCGAGGAGGCCCATTCGCACGCCACCTCGCACCTGCTGCTGCCCGAGGATCCGCAGCTACTGGCCGGAGACGGGCCCCTCGTCCTCGTCGACGACGAGTTCTCCACCGGCAACACGGTCCTGAACACCATCCGCGACCTGCACGCCCGTCACCCCCGCACCCACTACGTGGTCGTCGCCCTCGTCGACATGCGCTCCCCGGCCGACCGCGACCGGCTCACCGACTTCGCCGCCGAACTCGGTGCGCGCGTCGACCTGATCGCCCTGGCCTCCGGCACGGTCCACCTCCCGGACGGGGTCCTGGCCAAGGGCCAGGCACTGGTCGAGCGGCACGAGACCCAGGGAGCGGAGCCTCCGGCTGCCGGAAGCCGGCCCCCGGTCGGGCGCATCGCACTGGACTGGCCCGCCGGGGTCCCGGACGGAGGACGGCACGGTTTCACCCCCGAGCACCGCGCCCGGCTCGACGCCGCCCTGCCGGCGCTGACCCGCCAGCTCACCGACGCACTGGGCACCGAGTCCGGCCGGGTCCTCGTCCTCGGCAACGAAGAGCTGATGTACGCGCCGCTGCGCCTCGCGCGGGCTCTGGAGGCCACGGGCACCGCGGCCGAGGTCCGGTTCTCCACCACCACCCGCTCGCCCGTGCTCGCCGTCGACGACCCCGGCTACGCCATCCGCACCCGGCTCGTCTTCCCCGCCCACGACGCCCCCGCCGACGGGCCCGGCGACCGGTACGCGTACAACGTCGCGGGCGCCGGCTTCGACACCGTCGTCGCCGTGGTCGACGCGCACGGGGACACCGGCGCGCTGCACGCCCCCGACGGGCTCCTCGCCCGCCTGGCCCCGCACGTGGGCCGGGTCCTGCTCGTGGTGGTCCCTTCGTACGCCCCGGCCGTTGCCGGGGGCGCTTCCCCCGAGGCCGCCCCCGACGACGCTTCCGACGAGACCCCTGTTACCTCCGGCGTTATCTCCGGCATTTCCTCCGGCGTTCCATCCGACGTTTCCTCCGACCGGCGGGAGCCGATCATGCCCGAGCCGATGTTGCCCGAGCCCCTGCGCGGACCCGACTTCTCCTCGTACGCCGCCGAGGACGTCGGCTGGCTGCTCCAGGACCTCTCGGACGTGGCGCTCGAGGCCCCGACCGAGGAGCGGGAGGAGGCCATCCAGGCCGGCGGCGCGCACTACGCCGAGTCACTGCCCGTCGAGTACCAGCCGTCCCCCCGGTACCAGGAGCTTTACCAGAGCGCGCTGATCGCCTCGGCCGCCCGGATGGCCCGGGCCGTCGGCACGGTCACCGAGACCGTCCTGGCCGAGCGGTCCCCCTCCCCGGTCCTGGTCTCGCTGGCCCGCGCCGGCACGCCCGTCGGCGTCCTGATGCGCCGCTGGGCCCGGGTCCGGCACGGCCTGGACCTGCCGCACTACGCCGTTTCGATCGTGCGGGGCCGCGGCATCGACGCCACCGCCCTACGCTGGCTCGCCGCCCACCACGACCCCGCCGACGTGGTCTTCGTGGACGGTTGGACGGGCAAGGGTGCCATCACCCGCGAACTGTCCGCCGCCCTGGAGGAGTTCCCCGGCTTCAACCCGGAGATCGTGGTCCTCGCCGACCCCGGCTCCTGCGTGTCCACGTACGGCACGCGCGAGGACTTCCTGATCCCCTCCGCCTGCCTCAATTCCACCGTTTCCGGACTGATCTCGCGTACGGTGCTCAGGTCCGACCTGGTCGGACCCACCGATTTCCACGGCGCGAAGTTCTACCGCGAACTCGCCGGAGCCGATGTCTCCGTCGACTTCGTCGACACCGTCGCCGCCCACTTCGACGAGGTGGCCGAGGCGGTGGACGCCGAGGTCAAGGAGCTGCTGGCGGCCGACCGCACGCCCACCTGGGAGGGCTGGGCGGCGGTGGAGCGGATCAGCGAGGAGTACGGCATTCACGACGTGAACCTGGTCAAGCCCGGTGTCGGCGAGACGACGCGGGTGCTGCTGCGGCGCGTGCCGTGGAAGATCCTGGCCCAGCGCGGCGCCGGGGCCGACCTGGACCACGTACGTCTGCTCGCCGAGCAGCGGGGCGTGCCGGTGGAAGAGGCGGACGGACTGCCTTACACGTGCGTAGGACTCATCCACCCCCGCTTCACGCGCGGCGCGACCGGCGCCGACGGAAAGGCTGTGGCCTCCAAGTGACTGTCCTGGTAGCCAGTGATCTCGACCGTACGCTCATCTACTCGACGGCCGCGCTCGGTCTCACCATGCCCGACCCGGTGGCCCCGCGGCTGCTGTGCGTCGAGGTACACGAGAGCAAGCCGCTGTCGTACATGACGGAGACCGCGGCGGCCCTGCTGGCCGACCTGACCGCCGATCCCGCGGTGGTCTTCGTCCCGACCACGACCCGGACGCGCAAGCAGTACCAGCGCATCCGCTTCCCCGGCCGCCCGGCGAAGTACGCGATCTGCGCCAACGGCGGGCAACTACTCGTCGACGGGGTGCCGGACCGGGACTGGCGGCGCCGGGTGGCGGCGCAGCTCGCGCATGAATGCGCCCCGCTGGAGGAGGTGCACGGGCACCTGCTGGCGACGGCGGACCCGGCATGGCTGCGCAAGGCGCGGGTGGCGGAGGACCTGTTCGCGTACCTGGTCGTCGAACGGGATCTGGTGCCGCCGGAGTGGATCAAGTCGTTGACGCGGTGGGCGGAGGGGCGGGGCTGGACGGTCTCCCTCCAGGGCCGCAAGATCTACGCGGTGCCGCGCCCGCTGACGAAGAGCGCGGCCATGCGCGAGGTGGCCCGCCGTACGGGCGCCTCCACGGCGCTCGCCGCAGGCGACTCCCTGCTGGACGCGGACCTGCTGCTGGCGGCGGACGCGGCCTGGCGCCCGGGCCACGGAGAACTGGCCGACGCGGGCTGGAGCGCACCGACGGTCACCGCCCTGGCCACGGCGGGGGTCCAGGCGGGCGAGGAGATCGTGCGCGCCTTCGCCCGGGCCGTCCGGGAGGCGCGCGAAGTCGGCACACTGGGCGCATGACCAAAGGCAACAGCACCAAGATCACCGACGAGCTCTACCGTTACATGCTCGACCACAACCCTCCGCTGGACGCGATCCAGGAGGGCCTGGTGGCGACGACGTACGAGAAGTTCCCGGACGTCGCCGGCATGCAGTCGGCGCAGGAGCAGGGCCCGCTGCTGGCCTTCCTGGTCCGGTTGACGGGCGCCCGTCACATCGTGGAGATCGGCACGTTCACCGGTTTCTCGACCCTGTCGATGGCCCAGGCGTTGCCGGCGGACGGCGTGCTGATCGCGTGCGACATCTCGCAGGAGTGGACGGCGTACGGTCGCGAGGCCTGGGAGGCGGCGGGCGTCGCCGACCGGATCGACCTGCGGATCGCCCCGGCGCTGGAGACGCTGAAGGCGATGCCGCAGGAACCGCACATCGACATGGCCTACGTGGACGCGGACAAGGAGAGCCAGATCGCCTACTGGGAGGAACTGGTTCCGCGCATGCGCCAGGGCGGGCTGATCGTCACGGACAACACCCTGTTCCACGGCACGGTCCTCGACGCATCGGCCACCGGTTCGGCGGCGGGCGTACGGGCCTACAACGACCACGTCTCGGCGGATCCCCGCATGGACTCGGTCCTGCTCGCGATCTCGGACGGCATCACCCTGTCGCGCAAGCGATAGCTAGCAGCAACCGCCCCCGCCGCAGCAACCTCCTCCAGAGGGTGCGGGGGCACTGCTGGTCCCGCCGACGGCGACGGCGGAGAGCAACTTGACGGTGTCGGCGTGCCCGGCCGGGCAGTCTGCGGGAGCGGACGACTCGGCCATGGGCCGGCTGACCTCAAAGGTGTCGTCGCAGGTCCGGCAGCGGAATTCGTAACGAGGCATGGCCCAAGGCTACAGAGCCGGCCGCCTTCGGCTCCAGCGCCCGCCGGACGTCGCCGTAGACCGCGCCCCGGACGAGGCCCGGTCCTGGCACCGGGCCCGGTCAGGCCTGTGCCGTGCCCCGGTCAGGCCCGTGCCGGGTGGGTCCCGGCCCGTGCCCGGTCCTCCCGGGCGGCCTCCTCGGGGTGGCGGGCGCGCCAGTACGGATTGTCGTGCGGCAGCGCGCTGCCCACCCGCCCGTACATCCCGAACCACATCAGCATCACGCCGACGACGAAGCTGAACAGCACGTTCTGGATCCTGAAGGCCAGGAAGTTCAGGCCGGTGTCCAGCAGGGCCAGATTGACGAAGCCGCTCAGGATGAACGCCACCCCGAGCACGATGTTCAGAGTGGAGGCGAAAGTGCCGCCGATCACCATCCCGACGAACAACAGCCCTCCGATGACGATCGACAGGACACTCAGCGCGCCGTTGGTGTTCAGGGCGAGCACCGTGTCTCCGCCCGTGTCGAAGAACCCGATCCGGTCGATGATCCCAAGGATGCCGAAGGCGACCAGCAGTAGCCCGGTCAGGCCGGCGCCGACCCGGTAGACCTTGCTGAGCTTGTGATCGGTGGGCAGATGCTCGTCGAGCCGGGCGTTGACGGGGTGCAGAACGCGTCGCAGCATCTCGGTCCCGCGCGAGCCCTGCGGTGCGTGGGTCGGATAGGGCTCATGGGCTACGTACGGTGCATAGGATTCATGAGGCTCGTGGCACCCGTACAGCGCATGAGGCGCGTATGACTCGTGCGACTCGTGCGACATAGGGGGTACCTGGGAATTCTGAGATCCCCGAGACGCCCGCGGCGCACGATGCTTGTGAGAAGTGTGGGCAGACATACCGCCCTCCTCTGCTCCGTTCCCGGCACCTCCAGCATCCGCCGCTGCCGCCCCCAGGACAACTCCGCTCTCACCCGACGACGCGTCGGCCCCGCATCTCCGCCACCACCCGGCCCACTGCCACCCGGACCTCCTCCATCTCCAGGAGGAAATGCCAGTAGTCGGGATGCCGCCCCTCCAGCCCTCCCAACGCCCGATCCACCCGGGCCACCGCCTCGTCCAACGGCCTCGCATGCCGCGGATCGGGCACACTGCGGCCCTCCATCGCCAGACGCTGCGCATCCCGGATCGCGAACCGCGTCCGCTGCACCTCCGCCTGCGGGTCCCGCGCCACCGCCTCCAGCCGGGACAGCCGGTCCTGCGCGGCCGACACCGCCTCGTCGGTGGCGTCCAGCGCACCCCGGACCGACTCGATCAGCGCAGCCACGTCTGCCCAACGCTGCTCATCGCGCGCCCGGGCGGCCTGCCCCAACTGCTCCTCGGCCCGCGCCACGTCCCGTACCGCCTGGTCCGGCACCTGCTGGAGGTCCTGCCAGCACGCCGCACTGAACCGCCGACGCAGCTCACTGAGGACCGGATCCACCCGGTCCGCCCGATTGCGCAGCGCCTGTGCCCGGGTCCGCAGGCTCACCAGCCGCCGGTCAATCTCCGCAGCCCGCTCCGGCAGCCGAGCGACCTCGGCCCGTATCGCCTCCGCATCACGCAGGATGCGGTCCGCCCGCTGGACGGTCTCCTGCACCCCGTGCTGCGCGGCGCCCTGGTTCAGCAGGGTCAGCTCCGGCCCGAGCGCGGCCAACCGCGCCGCGAACTCGTCGGCCCGCATCCCCTTCCCGCGTACCTCGTCCAGCGCCGCACTCGCGGCGAGCAGCGCGGCCCTGGCCCGCTCCCGGGCGGGCGCCACGCGCGCGAGCTGCGTCTCGGCCCGGTCCAGCAGCGGCTGCAACCCCTGCGCGAACCGGTCCAGCTCTTCCCTGACCCGCACGAGCTCGTCCCGCGCCCGCACCAACTGATCCCGCGCCCGCGCGGCGACGGCCCCTTCGAGATCCACCCTGTCGAGATCGTGCGCGTCGACGGCCTCGATGTAGACCTGGCTGACCTGGTCGATCCGCTGCCCGAGCGCGGCGAAACCCTCCCCGGCCTGGCGCGCCGCGGGCGACCCGTCGGCAGCCGCGATGGTCTCCATCGAGATCCGCAGATCCCGCTGCGCCGTATCCAGCTCGTAGAACGCGGCCGCGGCGGCATCCTTCGCCGCCTGCGCGTCCGCCCGCCGACTCTCGTCCCGCCCGCCGAACCACCGCCGGGATGCCGTCGTCACAATCCCTCTCCCGTACCGTGTCCGCCATGCCCCGGTCCATTCTCCTCTACGGGAACGGGTTTGCGTGGGGGGTGTGCCTCCCGTGTACGCTGTCCACTCATCCACGGGTGCGTAGCTCAGGGGTAGAGCGCTGCTCTTACAAAGCAGATGTCGGCGGTTCGAAACCGTCCGCGCCCACCAGTACGAAGGCCCCCAACCAATCTTGGTTGGGGGTCTTTGACATCTATATCTGACATCAACGGGGACGGTCAGGAACGGCCGCGCCGGGTCCTGAGCAGCCGATCCATGTGCCCGACCGCCTCGCGCTGCGTGTCCTGCACGACGTGGGCGTAGACGTTCATGGTGACGGCGATCTGCGAATGCCCGAGGATCTCCATCACGACCCGGGGCGGTACGCCGGCGGCGGTCAGCAGCGTCGCAGTCCCGTGCCGGGCATCGTGCAGCCGGACGACCCGGAGCCCAGGAACATCGAACCGGCTCAACCTTGACCACGACGCTACAACCGACCACTGACAACGCCCGAGACAGGTTTCGCATCATGGCTGACTGGCCGCTTCCGTGCCCCGACTGTGACCGGCCCATGCAGTGGAAGGGGTACGTTCTTTGCAAGCGCGAGGAGGACGACAAGCGGGTCTGTCGCTCCCTGTGGCGCTGTCAGGACCGGACCCTTTGGTGGCACTGGGCCGACCGCCAGGATGAACCGCTGGAGCTCTGCCCCTTTCCCAACCTGGTCCGCTGACATCCAGCGTTGGGTATCGTCCGACCCGGTCAATCAGCCGATAGCGGGGGTGGCATGCACAACGAGCGGCTCGACGAGCGGCTGTCGGACGAGGAGCTGGCGTTGTTCGTCCAGTACCTGCACCGGTTCGCCAACCACGACGTGGACATCTTCCTGAACCCGGAAGTCGGGGACCCCGAGCACCCCGTCTACGTGATGTTCGGCAGGGACTATCCCCCGGTCGGGGAGGCTGCGGACTACCGGCGGCCGTTCGCGGACCGGCGACAGGTGACATCCGCATCTGACATCAACGACGGGACATGACAGCAGCTCTTCATAGCCCCTCACGGCTCCGCGAACTACGCCCATCTCCTGGCCAGGACCGCACAGCCGAACTGGGTTGTCAGTGCTGCTGCGTACTTTCTCGCTATGGCGAACAGACCCCCTGAGAACTGGCGTGCCTGGATGGCGCAGGTGGCCCGCGACGTCGAGGCCGGGATGCTGGAGCCCGAGTGCGCCGGTGCGGCGGAGATGTACTCGGAGTCCTTGCTGAGGGCGACGGACTCGGCGTTGGAGGCATTTGAGGCGGAGGTGCGGGGGTTTGTGAAGCCTTCCGACGAGGAGGTCCTCCGGGCGGTCGAGAGGGTCGTTCTGGCCCTCAACGCTGTCGACCGCGATCCCCGCCACAGTGGGATGCGTTTCTGCACCGAAGAACGAGAGCAGTTGTGCGAGTACGTCGACCTCACTTTGGGCGAGCACGGTGTGGACGTGGCAGCTCTGTTGGCAAGGAAGGGCATCATCCGAGCCGGGATCACCGACGCCTGGCGTGACTGGTGACCGTTGCTTCCTGGGCGCCCGCCAGTGTGCTGGGCGCTAGGGACAAGCCCCGGTTTCTGGGACCCTGCCCGTGCAGCGGCATCATGGGTTCCATGACTTCGGGAACCGGCTCAGCGCCGATCGAGAGCACTCACGTCACGGCCGCCGTCGAGGGCACGGGGCTCCGCTTCTCCTGGGATGCTGATGCCCGGATCGAGGTGCGGAACCTCGGGTCCGAGGTCGTCATCGAGGCGAATGCTGCGGGTCTCAGGACGCTTGCCGGGCATCTTCTGGTGCTGGCCGGCGAAGGGGTTCCGGATGGGGCTCATCTGCACCTCGAAGACAACAACGGACTGGAAGACGGATCCGTCGGCCTGGTCTTGGAGCGTAGCGACGAAGAGTGACCGGTTCCTCGCGGTTGTCACGGGAGCGGACATCCAAAACTGACATCAACGACGGTCGATGACGGCGGCCATGCGCGGTTGCCGTGGCAGGAGGAGCCAGTGGTCCGCTTCTGAACGGGGCACGGTAGACGGACTTACAAAGCAGGTGTTGGCGCCAGGGCCCGTGCCAGATCCGTGCCAGATCGAGCAGTCAACCACGGTCAATTGGGGTCCGCAGCGGTGCAGGCAAGCACGGGGCGCCCAGCGCTGCTGTACGCCCGTTGACCAGCCAAGACTGCTGTGTGATCGGCGCCAGGCTTACAAAGCAGATGTCGGCGGTTCGAAACCGTCCGCGCCCACCAGCCAGGAGACCCCCCGTCGATCACGGCGGGGGGTCTCCTGCATCTACAAGTGACATCCGTGCGCCGATCACGGGCGGGGGGTGTCGGGTCACCCCGTCCCCACCTGCTGACGAACTCCACCACGAAACCCCAGGCCGCACCGAGCGAAATGGCCTGTCATAACTGCACGGTTGATGTGACGGGAGGCTTGACGGCTTGTCGAGGGCTCGTGGGATCGTCGTCGCATGGGCGAGTGGATAGCGGGCGGTGTCGCGTGCCTGGCGGTTGTGGCCGGGGGCGTGGTGTACGTCGTGCTGAAGCAGATGGCCGGAAAGAAGTTCGACGAGCAGCGGGAAGCCGAGCGGGTGCGGCTGCTCGCGCAGGTGGCGGAGCCCGCGCCGGTCGTGGGGGATCCGAAGTACGCCGATGTCGGAGGGATCACGGCCGGGCGTGAGGAGAGCGACGCCGACTTCACCTCCGTCCTCGTGGAGTACTACGCGTACGGGCTGACCCAGGCCCGCACCAGCTTCGCCACCAGTCAGGGGTTCGCCGGGGCAGGAGCTGCCGTCCTGCTGCTCGGCGTGGCGCTGGCCGTGTGGAAGGCCGAGAGCAGCGGGGACCTGTACCTCGGGGTGGTGACAAGCTCGGTCGGGCTCGTCGTCACGCTCATCGGACAGCTCTTCCACCGGCGGGCCGACGCCGCGCTCAAGCACATGGCCGACCAGACCGCCTCGCTGCGGGAGGACCGGCGGGCCGCCGCCGCGCTGCGGCAGGCCGTGGAGCTGCTCGACGAGGTTGCGGATCCCGTGCTGCGGGCGCGCCTACAAGCCGGTTTGATCATGAAACTGTCCGGGGCTGAGCTGCCCCAGTAGCGCGATAGTGGGGGTATGTGCCGTTCCATTAAGACGCTGCGCCCGCCCGCCATCCCCGAAAAGGCCACCGAGGAGGAGATCCGCGCCGCCGCGCTGCAGTACGTACGGAAGGTGTCCGGATTCCGGGCGCCCGCCGCGCACAATGTGGAGGTCTTCGACTCCGCCGTGGACGCGATCGCGGAGGCGACGCGGGACCTGCTCGACGGGCTCCAGGTCAGGGGCGCACCGGCCCCCGCATAGAACCTAGACCGCCGCCGGTACGGCGTCCTCCTCCAGGGGGACCACCCCCACCGGGCAGCCGGCGTACAGCAGGACCGCGTGGTGACCGAACCCAGCCGTGGGGAGAGGGGGCGCCTGCGGTGGCGGCCGATGACGATCAGGTCCGCATCCCGGGAAGCGGCCACCTGGTGGCCGGCCGCGCCGGGGGCGCCATCAGCAGTTCGACCCGTACGTGGGGGAAACGCTGCGCGTGCGGGCGCAGGTGGGCCCAGACCGCTGTGGTCGGGTCGGAGTTGCCACGCGTGCCGGGCGCGTCCCCGGGTGCGCCGCCACGACCCGGAGCCGGAAGCCGCGCCGAGCCGCCTCGCGGAACCCGAAGGAGGTGGCGCTGTCGTCCGGGACCGTGGTGTTCAAGCCGAGTACGACCTGCCCGTACGGGTCCCGTACCGGCGGCCGAGCGAGCGGTACGACCACCACCGGGCAGGCGGCGCGGTGCGCGCAGGACAAGCCGTTCGGTGCGCGGGTCATGAGGGCCTGGGAGACGGCCCATTCCAGCGCGCGGTTGCCGTTCGGCGAACCGTCGACGGCGGCGATGACGGGGTGCCGTCCCCGGTGCTCGGTGTCCGACCGGGGGCCGGGAGACCGGGGGACTGGGGTGGGGTGGGGCGGCGTGTGCGGGACGGAGCGTGGCGGGCGCGGCCGGGGGTGGGGGAGCCGGCTGGGTAAGGCGGGCAGGTGGGTTGGGTAGGTGCGGCGCCTGCCGGGCGCGGGTCCGGTCTCCGCAGCCGCCCGGGCGGGGGAGCCAGGCGCTCGGGGCGGGCGGGTGGGGGTCGGTCAGGCCGCCGGGGCCGCCGTGGGGGTGGGGCGGCGGATGACGAAGGCGGCCAGGGCCCCCGCCGCGAAGAGGGCGATCACCGAGACCGCCGTGCCGAGCCAGGTGGCCCCGAGCCACTGGGCGCCGAAATACCCCAAGGCCACGCTGTAGCCGGCCCAGGCCATGCCCGCTAGGACCGACCAGGGCAAGAACTCCCTGACCTTGCGGTGCGTCTTGCCCGCGCCCAGGGACACCACCGAGCGGCCGGCCGGGGCGAAGCGGGCGATCACCACCAGGGCGCCGCCGCCCCGGGCCAGGGCCGTACCCAGGCGTTCGTGCGCCCGGGTCAGCCGACGGGACCGGGCGATGGCGCGGTCCAGCCAGGCTCCACCGCGGCGGGCCAGCCGGAACGCGGCCATGTCGCCCAGTACCGACGCGGTCGTCGCGATCACCAGCAGGGCCAGGATGTCCGGCACCTGCGCGGGAACCGGTACCGGCCCCGCCGCCCCGGCAGCCGCCGCAGCCGCCGCCGCGGTGATCACCAGAACCCCACTCGGCAGCACCGGCAAGAAGACGTCGAGCACGACGGACAGCGCCACCACGGCGTAGATCCATGGGCTCGTGGTCAACGACCCCAGAGTCTCAAGCAAAGCGGGACTCCCCAGTCCGATTGACGTGCTTCGGCGTGAAGCGCCGCGACGTCGCGGGGGAGCGGCAGGGGCGGCTTGACAGCCATACAGCGTACGCCTGGCGTTGGCCCGCCGTACGCCCGGGGGCGTCGCGGGCCCATGGTGTGTCAGCCCCCGAGCACGGCTCGCGAACCGCGCCCCGGCCTCCGTACCGGCCATCGGCTTGCCCGCCGCACCGCTGTACAGCCGCCCCCGGCCCACCGCATCAGTCCGCCGCTGTCAGCTCCCGGTCCAGGACCGTCACCAAACGAGCTCCGTTCTGCCCCCTCTGCCCCTTCTCTCCCCTCTGTCCCTTGTGTGCCTGATCCAACTGCAGCCGCGCCGACCGGCCCACCAACGCCAAAGTCATCAGCTGGTTCCCGAACCACGGCCCACCCGTACGCCGCCAGCTCAGCGGCGGCCGACCCGTCCGCCCGTGCCGCGAGAACCCCCGCCCCAGCCACCGCCCCGCCCGGGACCAGCCCAGCCGGAAACCCCACTTCACCGCCGTGTGGATCGAGTTGTGCACCGGCGAGCACGTCAACTGGAACACCCGCGCCGTACTGGGTATCCGGGGCTCGGCCACATACGCGTGATGCACGTCCCCCGACAGCACGCACACCGTCGCCGGAGCCCGCGGCCCCGTACCCACCTCCTCGATCAGATCACTGAGCGCCGCGAACGACGCCGGAAACGCCGCCCAGTGCTCCAGATCGCTGCGCCGCCGAAGACTTTCCCCGAACCGCGCCCACCGCGGCCCCCGCTCTCCCCGACACAGCGCCGCGTTCCACGCTTCCGCGTCATGGACCAGCGGAGGCATTAGCCACGGCAGCGAGGACCCGATCAGCAAATGGTCATAACTCCCGTGCCCGGACAGCGCATTGTCCCGGAGCCACTCCTGCTCCGCCGGATCGAGCATCGCCCGCCCGTCCTCGGCCAGCACCCGCGCCGCCCGCGTGTCCACCATCAACAGCCGCGACCGGCCGAAGTCGCGCCGGTAACTCCAGCGCACCGAACCCGGATCGGCATCCGCCGCGGCCGCGAACGCCCGGAGCGCATCCGTACCGTCCGGAGCCTCCCGTACGGCCTCGTACAGCGCGTCGGCCGCGAGCTCGGCCGGCGAGAGGTTACCCAGGTGCTGGTACACCCAGTACGACATCAGCCCACCGAGCACCCGCTCCTGCCACCACGGCGTCGCCCGCATCTCCGCCAGCCACGCCGCGCTGGTGTTCCAGTCGTCCACGACATCGTGGTCATCGAATATCTGCAGGCTGGGCACGGTGGAGAGCAACCAGCGGATCTCCGGGTCGAGCCAGGACTCGTAGTACAGCCGGGTGTACTCCTCGTAGTCCGCGACCTGGGCGCCGGGCGCCTCCCGCAGATCCCGGCGGGCCGCCAGCCACTGCCGCATCTCCCGCGAGAGGTGGTCCGCGTACACCTGGTCACCCAGCAGAAGGAGCACATCCGGCCGCACCGCATCCGCATCGGCGGCCAGTCGCGCCGCGAGGGTATCGAGCGCGTCGGGGCCGTGCGGCCCTCGCCGACCGGCGGGCGGCGCAGCCTGCCGACACGACCCGAACGTGACCCGCAGCGCCGGGGCCGGCCTCCCGGCCGACGTGACGGCGGGCGTCGTGATCGTGCTCTGCGGGAAGGCGCTGTCCTGTAGCGGCCAGACGCGCACGCCGTCGAGCAGCACCTCGTACGCCGTGGTGCTCGCCGGAGTCAGGCCGGTCACCGGCACCAGCGCGTAGTGGTGCCCGGCGACCTGGAAGGTGCGCACGCTGCCGCCGGCCCCGTCGGCGCAACGCACCTCGGCCGTGCACGGGCGGTCGGTCTCGACCCATATCGTGGCCGAACCGCCCGTGTCCCAGTCGACGTAGCGCAGCAGTGGTCCAAGGCGCAATCCGGCCATGCGACTCCCCCTCCTCCGTAGCCCCTTGGATCACGGTACGACGGGGAGGGGGAGCCTGGCCTCCCCCTGGCGGGGGATAGGGCGGGGGACGGAGCGAGCAACGACCGGCAGGCGCAACGGCGTCCGCTCGGTGGTCGGCTCAGCGCCCGCCCGCGCCGTGGTTGCGGGCACGGTTGCGACTGCGGGACCGGCCGCGGGCCGAGCCGACCGTCAGCAGCCGTTGAGGACGTTCACCAGGGCCGACTTCTCGCCGGAGTCCATGCTCAGGCCCCAGTACTGCTTCACTTCGACCCACATCCGGGCGTAGGTGCAGCGGTAGGCGGTCCGCGGCGGCAGCCACTTGCCGGGGTCGAGGTCGCCCTTGGCCTGGTTGACGTTGTCGGTGACCGCGATGAGCTGCGGGCGGGTGAGGTCGTTGGCGAACTGCTGGCGCTTGGAGGTGGTCCAGGAACTGGCACCGGAGCGCCAGGCCTCGGCGAGCGGGACGACGTGGTCGATGTCGAGGTCGGCGGCGGCGGTCCAGGTGGCGCCGTCGTACTCGGAGTACCAGCTTCCGCTGACGGAGGCGCAGGAGGAGTCCGTGACGACGTTGACGCCGTCGCGCTTGAGGACGGTCTCCCGGGTGTTGCACGTGCCGGAGACGGTGGTCCAGTGCGGGAACAGGCTGCGGCTGTAGCCGCTGGTGGAGCCCTCGGCCTGCGGCGTGACCGTGGCGAGGTAGGAGCGGGCGGCGGCGGCGCTGATGGGGGTGGGTGGGGCTGCCTGGGCGACGGGCGCGTTCACGATCGAGGTGAGGGCGGCGAGCGTGGCCGCCGACGCGAGCACGCCCATTCGACGCGCGTAGACAGAGGGTATGAGGGTCTTGAGGGCCATGAGGGGGCTCCCTGGATGCGGGGGGTGTGTGGCCGGACGGCCCCGGAGGGGCGCGGCCATGGTGGCGGCGCCAGATTGCGTGGCGGCGGGCGCAAGGTTACAGGCTTGCGACATGAGCACGTCAGGCCTGGGTCGCTAACTACCCCTGGTTTAAATGGAAGTTGGAATTCCATGCGGGAAGGGGGTGAAGCTGGACGTATGGATCGGGCCGGGCGAGTGCAGCGCTGTGGGAAGGCGAGAGGGGCGGCCCGAAGGTGCGAGGGGATCGATGTCACATTCCGGGCACCGGTGGGCTTCGCGTATTCTGGGGGAGCAGAAGGGGAGTAGCTCTTCGCCGGACCGTCGACATACTGCTGGGTCACCCCAGCCGGCGCCCGGAGGCAGGCCGCACGTAGCGGTCGGCCAGCGAGACCTTCGGCCGCAGTGTCCTGTTCCTGTTCATCTGCACCCGTTCACAATCGGGTGCATGGACGCAGTCAGGGCGCCGCCGAGCCGAAGCGACCCCTGAAGAACCCCAGGTCTCTCGGTATCGATGGCACCCTGCCCGACCGATTGAGGTTCCGCCTCCGTGTTCAGCACGAACTTCAGCTTCGCCGTCACGGCCATCGCCTTCGGCGTCGTCTTCCTCGCCGAACTCCCCGACAAGACGGCCCTCGCCGGCCTGATGCTCGGCACACGCTACCGCGCCTCCTACGTCTTCGCCGGTGTCGCCGCCGCCTTCGCCGTACACGTCGCACTCGCCATCGCCGCGGGCAGCGTGCTCACCCTCCTTCCGCATCGACTCGTCCAGGCCGTCGTCGGAGTCCTCTTCCTCGCGGGCGCGGCGATGCTGCTCCTGAAGAAGAGCGAGGGGGAAGAGGAGGTCAAGGCGCCCGCCGACCAGTCCTTCTGGAAGGTCTCGGGAGCCGGATTCATGCTGATCCTCGTGGCCGAGTTCGGTGACCTGACGCAGATCATGACCGCCAACCTCGCAGCACGCTACGACAACCCCGTCTCGGTCGGCGTCGGCGCCGTGTTCGCCCTGTGGGCGGTCGCGGGCATCGGCATCCTGGGCGGGCGCACCCTGATGAAGTACGTGCCGCTGCGGCTGATCACCAAGGTCGCAGCCGGCGTGATGGCGGCGCTGGCAGCGTTCTCGCTGTACGAGGCGATCGCGGGCTAGCGGGGGCGGAGCCCGTTCGGGGTGGGCGGTGGGCTGGGCGGGTGTAGCGGCTCGGCTCGGCTCTGGTCCGGCCCCGGGCGGGCATCAGTCCTGTGCCCGCGCCGCGGCCCCGGCCGGTGCGGCCGGTGGTGGCGCGGGCGATCGGGCCGGGCTCCGGAGGGGAAGGCGGGGGTCCCCGGCCATTCGCCGCCGACGGGCCGCGCCCGAATCCAGGCCTTTCGCGCCGAATCCGGGCCTTCCGCGCGCGTCCTCGCGTGCGGCCGCGGGGCACGCCCTCGCGTACGGCCCCCGCCTGGCAGCCCCGCCCCTCAGGCCGCCGGGTCCAGGGTGAGGCGGATCGAGCCGTCCGGGGTGTACGCCACCTGGATCGACGTCAGGTCGGGGGCATGGGCCGTCGGGGCGTGGGCCGTGGCCCGGGGGCCGATGCCGATCACGCGCATGCCGGCTGCCCGGCCCGCGGCGATGCCCGCCGCGGAGTCCTCGAAGACGATGCAGTCGGCCGGGTCCACGCCCAGTTCGGCGGCGCCCCTGAGGAAACCCTCGGGGTCGGGCTTGCTGGCCTGGACCGACTCGGCGGTGATCCGCACCTCGGGCATCGGCAGGGCCGCGGCGGTCATGCGGGCCACGGCCAGGGCCGCGTCGGCGGAAGTGACCAGGGCGTGCGGGAGTCCGGCGATCGCCGCCATGAACTCCGCGGCTCCGCCGACCGGGACCACTCCGTCGGTGTCGGCGGTCTCACGGGCGAGCATCACGGCGTTCTCGGCGTGGTTGAGCTCCATCGGGCGCTCCGGCAGCAGGATGGCCATGGTGGCGTAGCCCTGCCGGCCGTGGACCACCTTGAGGGCCTCGTGCGGATCCAAACCGTGGGAGACCGCCCAGTCGCGCCAGCAGCGCTCGACCACCGCGTCCGAGTTCACGAGGGTGCCGTCCATGTCCAGGAGCAGGGCCTTGGCGGTGAGGACGACGCGTGCGGTGGTGGGGCTGGCCGACATCGGCGGTGCTCCAGACGGGGCGGGAAAAGAGAACAAGCGGTTCCGCCCACCGGTCAGGGAGTGCGGGCGGAACCACTTTGTTTCTACACGATACAAAACAATGAGCGGTTCGCGCCACCACGCGAGCGTCAGCCCGTGCCCTCCAGGGCCCGGCGGGTCTCCGGACCGTAGACGCCGTAAGGGTCCCCGTAGATTTCGTTGTACGCCTGAAATGTCGACACGGCCTCCTCCGTACGGCTGTCGAACCTGCCGTTGAACTTGCCGCGGTAGATGCCCTGCCCCGCCAGGAGCCGCTGCATCTTCTCCACCTCCGGGCCCGTATCCCCGTACCTCAGCGTTGGCGCCTTCGAGGGGGGCGGGGTGCTGGGCGCGCGGCTCTTGCTCGCCGACGGACTCGGAGAAGCCGAGGTGCGGGAGGGGCTGGGCGAGGGGGACGCCGACTTGGAGGCGCTCCGCGAGGGTGAGGCCGAAGCCGAGGCCGAGGGGGACGGGCTGCCCGCGGACGCAGACTGCGTCGGGCCCGCTGGGTCCAGGCTCACCGCGGGAGCGGACGGCTTGGCGTCCAGCAGCACGGTGTCGCTGTCACCGGAGCGGGGGAGCATCCCCAGCGCCAGGGCCGCCGTGCCGACGGCGACCACCGTGCCGGCGCCGGCCAGGATCGTCGGGAGCCGCTTTCGGCTGCCGGCCCCGGACCGCTTCTCGGGGCCCCCACCCCCACCCCTCCCCCCGAAACCGTCCCTGCCGCCTGCTGCCGGGTCGAACGCCCGGAGCTGTACCGTCTCGGCCGGCCAGAGCGCATGCGGCGGCGTATCCGGCCAGGCCGCGGGTATGCCATACGCCGGGGTGTCGTCCCCCCGCGGCGCATCGCCGGGAGAGGCGTACCCGCCGGGGGCCCCGTCCACCACGCCCCGCACCGCTTGCGGGGGCGGCGGGGCGTCGGACCGGCCGGGGTCGGGAAGCGTCACGTACGGACGGATGCGCAGGGGCTCGAACCCCGTGCCCGCCGTGCACCCGCAGTCGACGCCCACGGCGCCGCATTCTGGACAGCGCTCAGCGCTCACTGGAATCCCTTCCTGGCCATTGCCAGCGATTATGCAGACCCGCGGGGGCCCGCCCAACCCGCCCGAGAGGCCATATCCGGCCACACCGCTCAGGATGGACATGTTGATCCGGCCTGAGGAGGAGCGGATGGCTCAGGATGTGACTGCGGACGCCGTGAACCCGCCTCCCGACCCCCGAAAATCCGACCCCGCCGCCCAACACACCTCCCGTGAGGTACTCGTCTCCATCGGCGCCCTGCTGCTCGGTCTGCTGATCGCCGCCCTCGACCAGACCATCGTCTCCACTGCCCTACCGACGATCGTCAGCGACCTGGGCGGCATGGCGCACCTGTCCTGGGTCGTCACCGCTTACATGCTGGCGTCCACTGCCGCCACGCCGCTGTGGGGCAAGCTCGGCGACCAGTACGGCCGCAAGAAGCTGTTCCAGGGCGCCATCGTGCTCTTCCTCATCGGGTCGGCGCTGTGCGGGCTCGCCCAGGACATGCCGCAGCTCATCGGGTTCCGCGCACTCCAAGGCCTGGGCGGCGGCGGACTGATCGTGCTGTCGATGGCGATCGTCGGCGACATCGTCCCGCCCCGCGAGCGCGGCAAGTACCAAGGCCTCTTCGGCGCGGTCTTCGGCGCGACCAGCGTCCTCGGACCGCTGCTGGGCGGCCTGTTCGTCGACACCCTGTCCTGGCGCTGGGTCTTCTACATCAACCTCCCCATCGGTCTCGTCGCGCTCGCCGTCATCGCCGCGGCCCTGCACATCCCCGCACGCCCCTCCCAGCACACCATCGACTACCTCGGCACCTTCCTCATCGCCTGCGTCGCCACCTGCCTGGTGCTCGTCGCCTCCATGGGCGGCACCTGGGGCTGGGGCTCGGCCCGGATCATCGGCCTGGCCGTGCTCGGTGCGGTGCTACTCGCTGCCTTTCTCCTCGTCGAACGGCGCGCCGTCGAACCCGTCCTGCCCCTGGGACTGTTCAGGATCCGCACCTTCACCCTCTGCTCGGTGATCAGCTTCGTCGTCGGCTTCGCGATGTTCGGTGCGATGGTCTACCTCCCGACGTTCCTCCAGGTGGTGCAGGGCGTCTCCCCCACCATGTCCGGCGTCCACATGCTGCCGATGGTGCTCGGCATGCTGATCTCCTCCACCACCTCCGGTCAGATCGTCAGCCGCACCGGACGGTGGAAGGTCTTCCCGATCGCCGGTACCGCGGTGACCGCGGTCGGGCTGCTCCTGCTGCACCGCTTGGAGCGCACCAGCGGAACCTGGGAGATGAGCACCTACTTCTTCGTCTTCGGTGTCGGACTGGGCCTGGTCGTGCAGGTGCTGGTGCTGGTGGTGCAGAACGCCGTCAGTTACGCCGACCTCGGCGTCGCCACCTCCGGGGCCACGTTCTTCCGTTCCATCGGCGCCTCCTTCGGCGTCGCGATCTTCGGCACGGTCTTCACCAACCGGCTCGACGACGAACTCACCACCGTCTTCGCAGGGCTCCGGGTGCCGCCCGGTACGACCGCGCAGGTGGAGGCCGATCCCCGGGCCATCGCCCAGCTGCCCGCCGCGTTGCAGCCCCGCGTGCTCGACGCCTATTCCGCCGCCATCACCGACGTCTTCCTCTACGCCGTCCCCGTCGTCCTCCTCGCCTTCGTCGTGGCCTGGTTCCTGAAGGAGGACAAGCTCCGCGGCTCAGTCACCGCACCCGATGTCACCGAGACCCTCGCCTCCAACCCCGTCCAGCGCTCCTCGCGCGAAGAGGTCGCCCGCGCACTGTCGGTGCTCGGAACCCGGGAGGGCCGCCGCCACGTGTACGAGAAGATCACCGAGAGGGCCGGCTTCGACCTGCTGCCCGCGGCCAGCTGGCTGCTGCTGCGGATCAACAGGTACGGCTCAGGCGACCCCGCCGTGCTCGCGTACCGGACCACCGTGCCCCTGAAGGTCATCACGGACGCCGCCCGCCAGCTGGAGGAACAACAGCTCGCGGTACGGGACGGACTGTCGTTGGTTCCCACCGCGCGCGGGCGGGGGCACGCCGAGAAGCTGGCCGAGGCTCGCCAGGAGTCGCTCGCCGAACTCCTCGGTGACTGGTGGGGCCCCGACCGCCCGACCGACCTGGTCGAACTGGTCAAGGAGATCAACACGGAGCTCTGCGGATCGGATGCCGAGGAGCCCTACGACGCCGCCGCCCGCCGGGACCACGCCGCGCCCTGATCCACCCTGACCCACCCCGAGCCGTCCTGACCCATCCCACTGGGCGACCTCGGCCGGGGTCGGCGGCTTCCGAACGGGGAGAGCCGGCCCAGCCGCGTTCAGACCATGGGCTTCTCGAACCAGTGCTCCGCGTACGGGCCGGAGTTGTACGCGGGTATCTCCACATACCCGTGCCGTGCATACAACGCCCGAGCCTCCACCAGGTCCGACCGGGTGTCCAGCCGGACCCGCTCGGCGCCCAACGCGCGCGCCTCGTCCTCCAGGGCGGCGAGCAACGCCGCCCCGCCGCCGGTGCCCCGGGCGCGCGGGTCCACGTACACCCTCGTGAGCTCGGCGGTGCCGAGGTCGAGCAGCCGTACGCCGCCGCACGCCAGGGGTGCGCCGGCCAGCCTGCCGACCACGAACCGGCCCGTCGGCGGGACGAGCCCGTCGGCCGGATCGTCGCGCAGGCCCTGGTCGATCTCGGCATCGGTGACGGACCGCTTCCAGTACCGGCCGGCGACCTCCGCGTAGTAGGCGCGGCGCAGGGCAGTGGCATCGGCGGTGGCGAAGTGCTCGGCCACGACGGTCCACGTGTCCGCTGCCGGGGCGGCGGCGGTGGAGCTGCTGCTGCTCGTTTTGGTGTTCATGGCGTCATTGTGGAGTCGGCGTGCGTCCCGCCGCGTGGAATATCCACAGGCACGGGCCGATGATGGGAAAAGGTGTAAATCACTCACACGGAAGGCGTGAGACGCCATGTCCGAGCACCCTGACGCTGCCCTGATCCGCCGCGGTTACGAGGCCTTCGGCAAGGGCGACCTGGAGACGCTGGGCTCGCTGATGACCGCCGACGTCATCCATCACGTGCCCGGCAACAACCCGATGTCCGGACACCACAAGGGTCGCGAAGCGGTCCTCGACCTGTACCGGAGGCTCGGCGAGGAGACCAACGGCACCTTCCAGGCCGATCTGCATGCGGTGCTGGTCGACGGGCGCGGGCACGGCATGAGCTTCCACACGGTGCGGGCCGACCGGGGCGATCGGGGGATCGAAATCCAGGAGGGCCTCTTCTTCACGATCGTCGGCGGGAAGATCACCGACATCGACGAGTGCACCCAGAACATCGACGAAGAGGACGCCTTCTGGAGTTGATCCCCGGCTCTGGTCCTGATGATCGGCCCTGGTCCCTGATGGCCGACCCCGGTCCTTGGTTCCCCGTCCTGCCCGTTCCCGTATCCAGCCGACCCGGCGTCGCCCGCCTCGCCTCGCCTCGCCCCGCCACCGTCCCGCCGGGTGGGACGGAGGCGAAGGCTGCTCGGGCCCGATGGGCCGGGTCCGAGCTCAGGCCTGCGGCTTCGGCGCCGCCTGCTGGACGACCTCGAACGACCACACCGTCGACCCCGAAGCCGCAGGCTTCGGCCGGTCGCCCGCGCCCGCGCCACCGCCCTGGTGCGCCGCCTTCATGGGCCCCTCCATCCACGCCTGGAAGTCCTCCTCCGAGCGCCAGCGCGTGTAGACGAGGTACTGGTCCGTGCCCTCCACGGGCCGCAGCAGTTCGAACCACTCGAAACCGTCCGAGCCTTCGACGGCACCCGCCCGCGAGGCGAAGCGCTGCTCCAGCACCTCTCGCTGCTCGGCGGGGACGGTCAGTACGTTGATCTTTACCACACTAGGCACATGGCACCTCTCAGGAATCACAGGCCGGGCCTTGCGCCTAGCCTTGACGACGTGCGTGCAGTCTCCTACATCCGTCAGTCGAAGCGTCGTGAGGACGATTCCCAGGCGTCCCCTATGGCGCAGCGCGAGCCGATGCGCGTCACCCAATAGCGCGAAGGGGTGGAACGACGCGGGTCACTTCGAACTGCAATCGCACGGCGTCCGGCTGGTCAGTATCGAAGCGCCGTACCGTGCTTCGACACGTCCACGCCGGTCGGTGGCGGAATCCTCGCCACCATCGCGGATCTGGCGCAGCAGGAATCCGACATGAAGTCGGCCTATGTGTCCGCCGCCCAGGACACGGTCCGGCGGCCCGGTAGCCACGTGTCCGGTGTCGCCCCGTACGGCTTCACGACGGAGCGTGAGATCCGGGGCAAGCTGCTGCCCGTCATCCGGCTCGTGCCGGACCCCGTAGAGGCCCCGCACGTCCGTGACATGGCCGAGTGGGCAGCAGACGGCCTGTCCGCCTCGCAGATCGCCAAGAGCCTCAATGAAGAGGGCGTGCCGACCACGCCCGAATCCCTGGGAGAGGCGGGGATGGAGCGGCTTGCCGCGCGGCGCGCTCGGGCGGTCTCGGAAGCCGCGGACCGACCTGCGTGGGTACTAGCGGAAGCCACGGTTCGAGTTCGCGCATCCCGCTCTAACGGGCTGTCCACCAGGCCGCCCCGGTTCCGGCTGTTGTTGTCACCAGCGTGACCAGCCATGCGGGGACTCGCTGAATCGTCAAGTGGAGTCCACCGCAGCGAAGTTCGAAGGCGGGTCGGAGACTCGGGAGCTTTGTTGTCTGCGTCATACCTCTGGTCCTTCCACCCCCCTACCCGCCGTAAGCGTGACCTAACCCACGGTGGCGGAGCATGAGGGGCGCATGGGGGCGCACAGTCAGAGCGACTGTCCTGCAGTCAAGCGATATGCGCGCTTTGCCCTGCTGGAAGTGTGGGGGTTCCGCGCTTCTGAGTTTTGTCAAGGTTCGTCATTTCCTTGGTGGATGAGCGCGCGTCTCAGGAGGTACCTCCGTGCCCCGAAAGCCCCGCCCCCCTTGCTCGGTACCCGGAGGCCCGGAGCTGGCCCGAGCCGGCGGACGCTGCGCCGAGCATGAGCGCGAGGCGAACGTGGACCGTGCGTCACGTGGTGGCGCTGTGCATGACCCGCACTGGCAGCGCATGCGTCGGGCCTACCTGTACCGGCATCCGTGGTGCGTGCTGTGCGGTCGACTGGCGAACATGGCGGATCACTTCCCGCTGCCTCGAAGGGAGTTGATCGCACGGGACGAGGCGAGCCCTGAGGGACCGAGTCATTTCGGTCGATCGGCTCGAACGCGCTGGCAGAGACCCGGAAGCGACGGGCACCAGGACCACGCGCAGAGGAGCAAGAGGAACGCGTGAGCCGTGACCCTCAGGGCGGTCGCGTGGATCGCCTGTGTGGTGTTCATCGTTGTTCGGGGTCGGGGCGCGTGAGCGGATGATCTCGGCAGGCGGTCCGGGTGATCAACGGCGACTCAGCCGGCCCGGTCCTGGTCTTTCGTTCGGGGGAATCCGTGCGCCCCGTGGCCCGGTTCCGCCGTGAGGGCTACTGGGACGGCTGGGGCGACGTCAACCCGTCGTGCGAGTGTCTGTGCTGCGCACTGGCCGAGTGGAGCACATCGGACGCCCCCCCCCGCTGAGGCCCCGTCGGCGACGGCGAGCGTCATCGCCGGATCGGGGCTTCTATGCTGATCAGGCCTGGGCGGATCAGTCGCAGGTCAGGGCCTGTGTGAATGCCTTGACGCCCTTGTTGATCTTCGCGATGTTCTTGCCCGCCATTCTGGGGATCCCGTGGGAGATATCGTCGTCCCCGGTAATGAAGTGGTGCACGAAGCGCGGCAGCCAGGCGAAGTCAAGGTTGCGGTCAACAGGGCGGGAGGCCTGCGAGGCGTGGCTAACGCGGCAGAGCACAGTGGTGCGAACGGACATGCCGGGGTCATAGGCAGTAGCAGCAGGTTGGGGGCGGCGCGCTTCTTCCTGTGGGCGCTGGCCGGGCTCCTCGCCGTCAGACAGGCCGCCGCCGTGCTGCGCGTGCCGCCCAGCGAATGGCTCGGCGCCTTCCGGCTCCCCGGCGGCCTTGCCGGTTCGCTCTACGACGGCGGCCAGTTCACCGGCACCCCCTTCGCCGGGCTGGTCCTCAGGCCGTTCCTCGGTCTTGCGGCGCCTTCGCTGGAGGTGGCCTGGACCTGCGCGACGCTGTTGCTCGTCGCCGCCGTCGGGCTCGTCGCCGCGCGCGGTCTGCCCGATCCGGTGCCGCGGCGCACCGCGCTGCTGGCCGCGCCCGCGTTGGTCGGCCTGATGATGGTTTCGCTGCCCGTCCGCGAGGCCGCCTCACCGGGGCAGACCGCCGTCCTGCCCGTACTGCTGGTGCTCCTGGCCGTCTTCAGGGTGCCCGGCGAGCGGCCGGCCGGCTTCCTCGTCGGTCTCGCCGCCGCGCTCCAGCCGGCGCTGCTGCTCTTCGCGCCGCTCCTGTGGCTCACCGGCCGCCGGCCCACCGCGAAGGCCGCCGCCGTGACGTTCGCCGGAGCCACCGCACTGTCCTGGGCGGCGCTGCCCCGCGACGCGTGGGCGTACTGGGTCCACCACCTGGCCGGCACCGGCCTCGGCGGCGCCCCCGACGGCCTCGCCAACCAGTCCGTGCACGGCGCGCTGCTGCGGCTCGGCCTGACCGGCCCCGGCGAGATCCTGCTGTACGTGGCCCTCGCGACCCTGATCGGGTGGATCGGGCTGCGCCGGGCGGCCCGCTACGCCCGTGACGGCCAACTGCTGCTCGCCGTCGCGATCACCGGCTGCGTGGCCGTCGCCGTGACGCCGACGGGCTGGCGTCACCAGTTGGTGTGGGTGCTGCTGGCGGTGGCCGGCAAGGTCGGCGCGCGGGCCGCGGACCGGCCCGTATGGCCGGTGGCCGTGGTGCTCGCCATGTCCCTGCCCAGCGATGTGCTGCTGCCCAACCTGGCCGCGCTGGCCCCGGTCCGCGACAACGTGCTGCTGCTCGCCGCGCTGGCCGCGGCCTGTGCCGTGCCGTTCCTGGAGCGGTCGTCGCCCTACTGGCGCGCGCCCGTACCCACCGCGTACGGGCAGCCCGCCGCCGCCCGCTGGGCGCGCGTGCCGCTGCTGCCGTTCTGGCGGCGCGTGCTCTCGCGCCCCAACCTGCTGCTGGAACTGCTGCTGATACGGGTCGGGTACTCGATGTACTCGCACATCCGGGCTGCCGCGCCGACCAGCCGCAGCCTCGCGGAGGCCAACGGGAGCCAGATCCACGGCATCGAGCGGGCACTGGGCATCGACATCGAGCATGCCGTCAACCACGCGGTGGTGAACACGCCGTGGGTGGAGAAGTTCTTCAACTTCTACTACACGTCGTTCCACTTCGTCGTTCCGCTGACGATCCTGGCGGTGCTGTACTGGCGCCGGCCCGGGGACTACCGCTGGGCGCGTGCCTCCCTGGGCCTGGCCACGCTCCTCGCACTGGTCGGCTTCTGGCTGTACCCGCTGTCGCCGCCGCGCCTGATGCCCGGCCTCGGCTTCATCGACACCGTGCACGGACCGCAGGACCTTGCCCATCCGCAGTACGGGGCGATGACCGCGATCTCCAACCAGTACGCGGCGATGCCCTCGCTGCACTTCGGCTGGTCACTGTGGTGCGGGATCGTGATCATTGTGCTTGCGCCGAAGGGCTGGCAGAAGCTCCTCGGGGCGCTGCACCCGCTGATCACGGTGTGCGCGATCGTCGCCACCGCAAACCACTGGGTGCTCGACGCGGTGGGCGGCGCCCTGGTGGTGAGCGCCGGTTTCGGGCTCGTGCACGTCCTGTCCGGGCCGCGCCGGCTCCAGCTGACGTTGCCGGTGCAGCGCCCCACCACTGCTCCGGAGGAGGAGCCCGCCGTACGGTCGGGGTCGGGGTCGGGCTCTGGCTCGGGGTCTGAGGCGGGAGCGGGGTCGGTGCGCGCCCGTATCTGAGGATGGCGGGCGCGGATGGCGGCGGATTCGTACGAGCCGCCGTCGCCGGCCAACCCGTCCCTGTTCACGACGAGGTGTCGGACCGTCGTCTGACCGGGCGTCAAGCTCGGGGCTCTTGCGCCGCTCGCCGCGCGTCCGGTCGGTGAGCCGGGCACACCATGGGGCACGGGGATCCTGAGTTCGGCATCGCGCCCAGGGGCGGCGCGGCCGACCGCGCGGAGCCCGGGTTCGCGGATGCGGGGCGTACGGGGGGGCACACTCGGGCGGCGCCAAGAGCAGTCACGGGCGAAAAGAACGGGCCGACGGGCCGGCGGGACGCCGAAGGGGCGCCGGGGCAGGGGACCGCCCCGGCGTCCCTTCGGTGGATCGTCGCGTCCTGTCAGGATCCACCCGGCGGGGCGATCCCGCCACCGCAACCAGCGGACGGCAGGGGCCGGGGCGTGGGAGGAGCGGCCCCTGCCGCCCTGGACTGCGGGTCAGCTCGCGCTGACCCGGAGCTCCTTGATGCCGTTGAGCCAGGCCGCGCGCAGCCGGCGCGGTGGCTCACCGGTCAGCCGCAGGTCGGGCAGGGCGTCGGCGAGCGCGTTGAAGATCAGGTCGATCTCCATGACGGCCAGTGACTTGCCGAGGCAGAAGTGCGGACCGCCGCCGCCGAAACCCAGGTGGGGGTTGGGGTCGCGGGTGATGTCGAAGGCATCCGGGTTCTCGAAGACCTCGGGGTCGTGGTTGGCGGAGGAGTAGAACAGCCCCACCCGGTCGCCCGCCTTGATCTTCTGTCCGCCCAGTTCGGTGTCCTGGGTGGCGGTCCGCTGGAAGGACACCACGGGGGTGGCCCAGCGCACGATCTCCTCGGCGGCCGTGGCCGGCCGGGTCGCCTTGTAGAGCTCCCACTGCTCGGGGTGGGTGAGCAAGGCGTGCATGCCGTGGCTGATGGCGTTGCGGGTGGTCTCGTTGCCCGCGACCGCGAGCAGCAGGACGAAGAAGCCGAACTCGTCCGAGCTCAGGTTGCCCTGGCCCTCTGCGGCGACGAGCTGCGTGACGATGTCCTTGGCCGGGCACTCCTTGCGGGCGGCGGACATGTTCATCGCGTAGCCGATGAGTTCCATCGCCGCGTGGGAGCCGACCTCTTCGGTGATCGCGTACTCGGGATCGTCGTACGCGACCATCTTGTTCGACCAGTCGAAGATGCGCAGCCGGTCCTCCTGCGGTACGCCGATCAGTTCGGCGATGGCCTGGAGCGGGAGCTCGCACGCCACCTGCGTGACGAAGTCGAAGCTGCCGTCGCCCCGGTCCGAGAGGGCCCGCGCCTGCGCGACGATCTTTTGGGCCCGGTCCCGCAGGGCCCCCTCCAGACCCCGGATCGCCCGCGGGGTGAAGCCGCGCTGCACGATCTGGCGGACGCGGGTGTGTTCCGGCGGATCCATGTTCAGCATGATCAGTCGTTGGGCGTCGATCTGTTCGCGCTGGATGTGTTCGTTGAAGCGGATGATCGCCGTGTTGGTGGCGGACGAGAACAGTTCCGGGTGTGTGGAGACGTACTTGACGTCCGCGTGCCGGGTCACGACCCAGTAGCCCTCGTCGTCGAAGCCCGTGATGCCGCGCGGCTGTGGGCACCACCACACGGGCGCGGTCTGCCGCAGCTGTGCGAACTCGGGGAAGGGCACCCGGTCCTGGAGGAGGTCGGGGTCGGTGGCGTCGAAGCCTTCGGGCAGCGCGGGACAGGGCATCGGGCGACTCCAAAGTCTGACGGCCCATCAGAAGTTGGCTCGAAGGTAGTAACGAGTTCTAGAAGTGACAAGGGCCCACGCGCCAACTGTTGCGTGTGGAATCCGTGCAGGGCGCGTGCAAGACCCTTGCGCGCCGGGGTTCCAGGTCATAAGACTGCGGGGAGAACTAGAACGCGTACTAGTTCGGGCGGGGCGCCGGGACGGCCCGCCGCGCCGGCGCAGTGCCGACACAGTGCAGGAGAGGACGAGCTCATGGCCGCGGAACCCGTCATCGTCGAAGCCGTACGCACCCCCATCGGCAAGCGTGGGGGTGCGCTCGCCAACCTCCATCCCGCCTACCTCCTCGGCGAGACGTACCGCGAACTCCTCGCGCGGACCGCGATCCAGCCCGACTGCGTCGAACAGATCGTCGGCGGCACCGTCACCCACGCCGGCGAGCAGTCCATGAACCCCGCCCGCAACGCCTGGCTCGCGATGGGCCTGCCCTACGAGACCGCCGCGACGACCGTGGACTGCCAGTGCGGCAGCTCCCAGCAGGCCAACCACATGGTCGCCAACATGATCTCCGGCGGGGTCATGGACATCGGCATCGCCTGCGGCGTCGAGGCCATGAGCCGGGTGCCGCTGGGCTCGGGATCCAAGCACGGCCCCGGAAAACCCTTCCCGGACGAGTGGAACGTCGACCTCCCGAACCAGTTCGAGGCCGCCGAACGGATCGCCCGCCACCGGGGTCTGACCAGGGAGGACGTCGACCGGCTCGGGGTGCTCTCGCAGGAGCGGGCCGCCACCGCGTGGGCCGAGGAGAGGTTCAAACGCGAGACGTTCGCCGTCCAGGTCCCCACCACCGAGGAGGAGCAGGCGGCGGGCCAGGGCATGTGGCGCCTGGTCGACCGCGACGAGGGGCTGCGCGACACCACGATGGAGGCGCTCGCCCGGCTCAAGCCGGTCATGCCGACCGCCGTGCACACCGCCGGGAACTCCTCGCAAATCTCGGACGGGGCCGCCGCCGTGATGTGGGCCTCCCGCAAGATGGCCCGCGCGCTCAAGCTCAAGCCACGCGCCCGGATCGTCGCCCAGACGCTCGTCGGCGCCGATCCGCACTACCACCTGGACGGCCCGATCGACGCGACGCGGGCCGTCCTCGGCAGGGCCGGCATGTCCCTCAAGGACATCGACCTGGTCGAGATCAACGAGGCCTTCGCCTCCGTCGTCCTCAGCTGGGCCCAGGTCTTCGACCAGGACCTGGAGAAGGTCAACGTCAACGGCGGCGGGATCGCGCTCGGCCATCCCGTCGGTGCGACGGGAGCCCGCCTGATCACCACCGCACTGCACGAGCTGGAACGCCGCGACAAGGAGTTCGCGCTGATCACCATGTGCGCCGGCGGTGCGCTGGCGACCGGGACGATCATCCAGCGGCTGTGAACGCGCACGGCGCGCACTGAGCCCTGTGGGATGGGAAGCCGAAGGCCCCGGTGGCCGGCCTGGGGAGGCCGGCCACCGGGGCCTTCGCACTACTCGTACTGCTCGTTACTACTCGTACCGCTCTTTACTGATCGTCCTGCTACGGAGCCACTGGTGGCTTAGTACCAGTGGTTGGCCTGCCAGAAGTTCCAGGCGCCGACCGGGCTGCCGTAGCGGGAGTTCATGTAGTCCAGACCCCACTTGATCTGCGTGGCCGGGTTGGTCTTCCAGTCGGAGCCCGCCGAGGCCATCTTCGAGCCCGGCAGGGCCTGAGCCAGGCCGTACGCACCCGAGGAAGCGTTCGTGGCGGTGGGGTTCCAGCCGCTCTCGTGGGAAATGATCTTGTCGAAGGCGGCGAACTGGGCCGGGTCCTTGATCATCTGGTGCGCGATCGCCTTCGCGTCCATCGGAGCCGCCTGGGCGGGAACGGTGGCGAGCATGGTGCCGGCGACGCCCAGGGCGACGATGGAGCCGGCGAGGGTCTTCTTGGAGGCGGCGATGCGGCGGATGACGGCGTTGGACACGGGTGGACCTTCCGAAGGGGGCAAGGGCGGTCGCGGCATGCCGAAGACATGCGTGAGCCACTCACGCGGAGGAGAGGGGTTCGTGGGCGGCGGTGGAGTTCGGGGATTGAACCCGGGGGAAGCTCCGTCCGCCCTGCGACTCATCCAGTTCTACAGACCTGCCGAAGGCCTGGCAATGACCCCCTCCTACTAGCACTCCTCGCAGTGGGGGGCCCGCAGCGACCCCGCACCGACCCCGCGCCGACCCCCACGGTTCGCGCAGTGGGCGCCCGCATCCGGAGGTCGGATATGTCGGCTTCGGGTCTACTATTCCGGTTCGTGTGTGACGTAGGTCCTGTGGGCCGCCTCACCGCCCGACCCCCCGAATGTCACCCTCCGCGTCCGTTCATGTCTTGTTGTGGGTGTGTCCCGGGCCACTTCCAGCCCCTGGATCGAAGGAAACGGGGGCGTCGAACGCCGCTTTCCTCGTGGCCCGCCGCAGCGCCTTCAGCAGGGTGGCGCCCAGCGCGAGGGTCAGTACGACCGTCAGCGCGGCCCGGCCCAGATCCCAGCCCAGCGACGTCGCCCCGCAGTACGCGAGGAAGCGCGCCAGGTTCGCGGCGACCGGATCCCCCGGACGGAACGAGACGCCCTGGCCCATGCCCTGAAGGATCACCCAGCCCTGCAAGTTCATGATCGTGCCGTACGCGAACGAGCCCACGAAGCCGTACGCCGCCAGCATCAGCAGCTCCGCCCGGCCCCGGATCCGCTCCGCGCCGGGCAGCAACCCCGCACCCAGGGAGAACCAGCCCATCGCCAGCATCTGGAACGGCATCCACGGGCCGACCCCGCCGGTGAGCAGGGCGGACGCGAACATCGTGACTGAGCCGAGGACGAAGCCGAAGCCCGGGCCGAGGACGCGTCCGCTGAGCACCATCAGGAAGAACATGGGCTCCAGGCCGGCCGTACCCGCGCCCAGTGGCCGCAGCGCGGCCCCGACGGCGGCGAGCACGCCGAGCATCGCCACCGCCTTGGCGTCCATCCCCTGGTCGGCGATGGTCGCGACCACGACGGCGACGAGGAGGGGGAGCAGGGCCGCGAAGAGCCAGGGGGCGTCCTGCGCGTGGGCGAGGCCGGACTGGCGGTCGGCGAGGAGGGGCCAGCCGAAGGCCGCGATGCCGATGAAGGTGACGAGGACCAGCGCGATGCCGGCCCGGGGGCCGATCCGCAGGGGGCCGGTCGCTGCGCGGCTCATGCGGGGTCCGTCCCGGGGGCGTCGGTCGCGGGGGCCGTCGGGGCCGTCGGGGTCGCGGGGGCGGTCGGGGTCGCGGGGGTTTGCGCGGCGTCGGAGGCGGCCTCCAGGGCTCGGGCGACCTGGGTCACCGTGAGCCAGTGGCCGGGGGCCAGGACCTTCGCCACCTGGGGGGCGAAGGCCGGGGACGACACGACGACCTCGGCCGTCGGGCCGTCCGCGACGATCTCTCCGCCCGCCAGGATCACGACCCGGTGGGCCAGCTCGGCGGCGAGCTCCACGTCGTGCGTGGCGAGGACGACGGCGTGCCCGTCCGCGGCCAGGGCCCGCAGGATCTCGATCAGGCGGCCCTTCGCGGCGTAATCCAGACCGCGCGTCGGCTCGTCGAGCAGGAGCAGGGATGGCCGGCCGGTGAGCACCAGGGCCAGCGCGAGGGTCAGGCGCTGACCCTCGGACAGGTCTCGGGGATGGGTGTCGTCGGGAACGTCGGGCAGCAGCTCGCGGACCAGAGCCCGACAGGTACCGGCCGGCCGGCCGGCATCGGCGTCGGCAGCGGCGCACTCGGCGGCCACGGTGTCGGCGTAGAGGAGGTCGCGGGGCTCCTGCGGGACGAGCCCCACGCGGCGCACCATCTCCCGCGGTGCGCCGTGGGGGGCCCGGCCGCAGACGGACACCGTGCCGGTGGTGGGGGCGAGGATGCCGACGAGGGCGCCGAGAAGGGTGGACTTGCCGGCGCCGTTGCGGCCCATGAGGGCGATGGTCTCGCCCGGCGCCACGGTGAGGTCGATGCCGTGCAGGACCTCGGCGCGGCCTCGGCGGACCGAGAGCCCCGCGACCCGGGCCACGGGCCCGCCCGCGGGGGCAGCGTCCGCGCCCATGCCCATGCCCGTGCCCGGGCGGGCGGCTGTGCCTATGCCCGTGCCCGTGCCCGTGCCCGTGCCTGTGGCTGTGGCTGTGGCTGTGCCCATGCCCATGCCCATGCCCATGTCCGTGCCCGGGCTGGTGCTGGGGGCTGGGGTCGTGCCCTTGTGCGTGCCCGTGGCCGTGCCGGTGCCGGCGCGGGTGACCGTGCCTGGGGTTGTGGTGGGGTTGGTGGCTCGGCGGCGTAGCCGGGACAGGATTCCGGGACGGCGGGCCGCGCCGCTGCGCGGGGGCTCCTCCTCGGTCCGTCCCGTACCGGGAACGGGGCTCCGCTGCCCGGCTCGGGGGCCCGACCCCTGTTCCGCGGGATTCGGGACGGCGTCCCGGGAGGCGCCGCCGACCGCAGGCCCGGGCGTGCCGGACCTGTGGGGCTGGGGGGTGTGGGGTTGTTCGGGTGGGGGGTTCAGGCGGGTGCGGAGGGGGGTGGACAGGCGGCGGGCGTCGCGGACCGAGAGGGGGAGGGGGGACCAGCCGGCGAGGCGGCCCAGGGAGACGACCGGCGGGTGGACCGGGGAGACGGACATGATGTCCGCCGGAGGTCCGAGGACGGGGGCGGCGCCGGGGGCCGGGAGGAGCAGCACCTGGTCGGCGTACTGCACGACCCGCTCCAGCCGGTGTTCCGCCATCAGCACGGTGGTGCCCAGGTCGTGGACCAGGCGCTGGAGGACTGCGAGGACCTCCTCCGCCGCGGCCGGGTCCAGTGCGGAGGTCGGCTCGTCCAGGACCAGGACCTTCGGGTGGGTGGTCAGGACCGAGCCGATCGCGACCCGCTGCTGCTGGCCGCCGGAGAGGGTGCCGATGGGGCGGTCGCGGAGCTCGTTCAGGCCGAGCAGGTCCAACGTCTCCTCGACCCGGCGGCGCATGACGGAGGGGGCCAGGCCGAGGGATTCCATGCCGTAGGCGAGTTCGTCCTCGACGACGTCCGTCACGAAGTGGGCCAGCGGGTCCTGACCGACCGTGCCCACGACATCGGCGAGCTCGCGCGGCCTGTGCGTACGGGTGTCCCGGCCGGCGACGGTGACGCGGCCCCGCAGCGTGCCCCCGGTGAAGTGCGGGACCAGCCCGCTGACCGCTCCGAGAAGCGTCGACTTGCCGACCCCCGACGGACCGATCAGGAGCGTCAGCTCACCTTCCGGGATCACCAGGTTCACCTCGCGGAGGCTGGGCCGCGCGGCTCCGTCATACGTGACCGACACCTGCTCGAAGCGGATCACTGCGAAGCCTCCTTGGGCGGTACGGGTGCCACGAAGGCGGGGAGCAGGCCGATCAGGATCGCTGCCGCCGGCCACAGCGGCAGCGTGGGGGCCACGAGCGGGACGACGCCGGGCTGCAGGCCGTCCGGGTCGAGGGTCCCGGCGCGGACGAGGAGGGCGGCGACGGCTGCGCCCGACCCGGCGACCAGCCAGGCGCGCAGTCCCCAGCGGTCGGGCCGGTAGCGGGTGCGGATGCTGCGCCGCCCGCCCAGCCGTAGTCCCGCGAGGGCCAGGACGAGGCCGAGGAGCAGGACGGGTAGCCCGTACCGCGCGCCCTCGGCGGCGAGCAGTCCGTACGTGCCCGCGCACATGCCGAGCAGGCCGCCGAGGGTGAGGGCGCTGGTGGTGTGCCGGACGGCGGGCGGGACCTGCGCGGTGCGGCCGTATCCGCGGGCGTCCATCGACGCGGCGACGGCGACGGACCGTTCAAGGGCGCCCTCCAGGACCGGCAGGCCGATCTGGAGGATCGCCTTGATGCCGCGGGTGGGCCGGCCGCGCAGGCGGCGGGCGGCCCGCAGGCGGGCGACGTCGGCGACCATGTTCGGCGCGAACGTCATCGCGACGACGACGGCCACGCCGGCCTCGTACAGGGCGGCCGGCAGGGATTTCAGCAGCCGGGCCGGGTTGGCGAGGGCGTTCGCGGCGCCGACGCAGATGAGGAGGGCGGCCAGCTTGGCGCCGTCGTAGAAGGCGAAGACGAGCTGTTCGGCGGTGACCCGGCCGCCGAGGCGGATGCCCTGGGCCCAGGCGGGCAGGGGGACCTCGGGGAGGGTGAAGAGGGTGTGCGCGCCGGGGAGCGGGGAGCCGAGGAGGGCGGAGAAGAGCAGCCGCAGGGCGATGACGAAGAGGCCGAGCTTGAGGAAGGCGCCATAGGAACGGGCCCAAGGGGCGTTGGTGCGGCGGGCGGCCACCACGTAGCCGGCCACGCCGATGATCAGGCCGAGGAGGAGGGGGTTGGTGGTGCGGGAGGCGGCGGTGGCGAGGCCGAGGGCCCAGAGCCACCAGGCTCCCGCGTGCAGGGCATTGCCCCGGCGGGCCAGCGGGGGCGCCACTCGGCGGATCCGGTTCTTCCTGTACGTCGGCCCCGGCGCGGTGTCGGCGTGCGCGGCGGCGGCCGGGCCGGCCGGGGGCACGACGTCGGGTGCGGGACGGCGGGTCCGGGGCCCGGCCTGCGGCCGGGCGGCGCTCCCCGCCCTTCGGGCCGGGGCGTCCCCGGCGGACGACGGCTGCGCGGGGCGCGGGACTCCGATGGGGGCGCCCGAGGCGGGCCGCTCGCCGGTCATCGAGGCCGGTGCCGTCGAGGCCGGTGCCGTCGATGACGGCGTCGTCGAGGTCCGTGTCCCGTCGACCGCCGCCTTCGCCGGGCCCGCCCCCGCGGCGGCCGGGTCCGGGTTCGGGCTGGTCATCGGGTGCGGCGGCGGGATTGCCAGACTGCGGCCGCCGCCAGGGCGGCGAGCGCCGCGAGGCCGGCCAGCAGGCCCGCCGATGGGCCGCCGCCCTCGTCCTTCGCCTCCTTCGCGCCCTTCGCGTCCTCGTTCTTCTTCCCGGCTGCGGAGGTCGAGGACGGGGTGGATTGCGTGTCGGCGACCTGTTCGCCGCAGCCCTGCTTCGGGTAGCCCGAGACCGCGCACAGCAGCGCCGCGCTGTTGTAGCGGAGCGGCTTGGCGACCTCCGCCAGGGCTTCGGCCGCCGTCGCGTCCGGGGCCACCCGGGCGCAGGCGGTGCGGGGGGCCTCCTGCGGCGGGGCTTCGCCCGCCGGGGCGTCCGCCGCGTCGCCGAAGTCGACGACCACGGCGATCCGCTTGCGGCCCTCCACGGCAGGGGTCGAGGCACAGACGGCGGCGAAATCGGCTGCCGCGCGCGGCTGAGCCGCCTCCGCCGCCGCGTCCTTGCTCACCGCGAAGCGAAAGCCCAGGGCCGAGCCGTCCGCCGGGCGGGCCGTCGAGGGGCCCTGCGTGGCGTACTGCCACGGGCCGCCCGTGCCCTCCCAGAACGACCAGTAGCGGTAGCCCGCAGCCAGGGCGGGAGAGGACGCGAGGACGGTCAGCAGGATGCCGAGCGTGCACGCGAGCGCGAGCGCCAGCGGGGCCGGCCCCCGGCCGATCGGGCTGCGGCCCGTCAGGCTGCGGTCCATCAGAGCTGGTTCTTCTTCCGGCGACCGCTCAGCAGGATGCCGATGCCCATGCCGGCCGCCGCGCCCGCGCCCACGATCCACCAGATGTTCTGGTTCGAGTCGTCGCCGGAGTCCTTGTCGCCCTCGGCCGCCTCGGCGGAAGGAGCGTCACCCGCCTGCGGGGCCGGGCCCGTCGCGTTCAGTGCCGTCACCAGGTCGGTGCCGCCGAACGACTTCGGGTCCGTGCCCGTCGCGTGCGCGGCCAGCACCAGGGTGCCGAGCGCTGCCGGGCTGCCCTTGGCCCACTCAGCCGAGTTGGCCTTCAGCCACTCCAGCGCGCCCGCCGCAGACTGCTTGTGCCCGGCCGCGGCCAGGGCGATCACGGCGTCGGCGGTGTTGCCGGTGTCCGGCGTCGGCTGGTCCGCACCCGGGGTGGCGGCCATGAGGTGGCCGTCCTTCTTCAGCGTTTCGGCGAGGTAGCCGGCCGCGCCCTGGGCGGCGGCGGCCGGGTCGGCGGCGTCCGCCGGGCAGGCCAGCGGGGCCGCGGGGGTGTCCGTACCGGCAGGGGCGACGACCGGTCCCTTGCCGAGTCCGGCCAGGACCGCGGCGGCGGTGGCGTCGGCGTTGGCCGGGAGCTTGCCGTCGGCCGGCTGGTACCCGAAGGCGCCCCGGTCGGCGGCCGGCTCGGCGGTGCAGCCCAGCTGGAAGGCGAGCAGCCCGGCGTACGCGGACTTGCCCGCCTTCGAGGTGACCTCGGCCGGCTTCTCGCCCGCCGCTGCCAGCGCGCTGATGACGACGGAGGTGGAGCTGGCCTCGCTCGGGGAGCCGGGGACGAAGGCCCAGCCGCCGTCCTCGTTCTGGACGGACTTCAGCCAGTCGACGCCCTTCTTCACCGCCGCGTCCTGGCCGCCCAGCGCCTTCAGGGCCTGCACGGCGACCGCGGTGGCGTTGGTGTCGTACATCGTCTTGTCGTCGCAGGCCGCACCCGCGTCCGCGCGGAAGGAGGCGAAGCCGCCGTTCGCGCACTGCTGGCCGACGAGCCAGCCGACGGCCTCCTTGGCCGGCTTGACGCCGACCGTGTGCTGGGCGATGAGCGCGAAGGACTGCCGCCACACGCCGTCGTACGTCGGGTCCTTCTTGCCGTAGAGCCCGGAGGGGATCACCGGGGCCGGCGAGGTCGAGGGGGCGGGCGCGGCGAGGGCTGCGGGCGCGGCGCCCATGCAGAGCACGGCGGAGGCGGCGAGCGCGGCGGCGCTGCGACGGACGTTCATGGGGGTGGGTGCCTCTCCTGCTGGGGACCCGAAGGCAGGCACGCGAAAGGCACCGGGCTCCGGCTCCGTTTACCTCGACGGTGCCGGCCGCCGGAGGCTCCGGCGGCACGAGCCGCGCACGTTCCGTACGGGGCAGTCCGGCTCCCCGCCCGGCGGGGGCCGGGGCGGGTCACGGTTGCGGGTCAGCGCCGGAATCGCACCGGCTTCCCCCCGTACGAAAGGGTGGACGACGCGCTTACTGTACCGGCCCGTAGCGCAGCGGAAAGGGGGCCGCCCGGCCCTAGCACCCCTTACCGCACGCCGTGGCCCGGCCCCTGGGGGGCCGGTCACAGTGCGCGGTACGCGACCGGATCGCTGCCCGGGACCGGCTCCGCCCGCCCCTGCTTCACCAGCCTCCGCAGATGGGCCTCCGCCTCGGAGACGGCGATGTTCCGGGAGGCGTACGGGATCTGCTCCCAGGGCCGGTTCCACTCCATCCGCTCCGCCAGCGCCCACGGGGTCAGCGGCCGGGCCAGCAGTTCCCACAGCCCGGTCAGCCGTTCCTCGTGGTGGCGCAGCAGTTCGCGCACCCGGGCCGGGGCGTCGGTGAAGGCGTGCTGGTGCGCGGGGAGCACCTCGGCCGGGTCGAGGCGGCCGATCCGCTCCAGGGAGTCGAGGTAGTCGCCGAGGGGGTCGGTGACCCGGGTGTCCTCCGGGTCCTCGTACAGCCCGATGTGCGGGGAGATCCCCGGGAGCAGGTGGTCCCCGGAGAAGAGGCGGCCGTTGCCCGGCAGGTTCGCCGGGTGCTGTTCCTCCAGGTGCAGGCAGACGTGGCCGGGGGTGTGGCCGGGGGTCCAGATGGCGCGCAGCCGGCGTCCGGCGAGGGGAAGCAGTTCGCCGGGGACGATCTCCCGGTCGGGGACGGCGGCGCGCAGTCCGGGCAGGGTGCGCAGTCGGCCGCCGGTGCGGGCGGCCCGCAGGGGTGCGAGGTGTTCCTCGGGGGCTCCGGCGGCGGCGAGCTTCCCGCTCATGTAGTCGAACCAGACGCCGGGTTCGGCGGAGCGGGTCCGTACGACGACCTCGGTGTCGGCTGCGTGCATGGCGATCCACGCGCCGGAGGCCTCGCGGACCCGCCCGGACAGGCCGTGGTGGTCCGGGTGGTGGTGGGTGATGACCACGCCGTGCACCTCGGTGACCGCGGTGCCGAGGGCGTCGAGGCCGGCGACGAGGGTGTCCCAGGACTGCGGGTCGTCCCAGCCGGTGTCGATGAGGACGGGGCCGCGGTCGGTGTCGAGGACGTGGACGAGGGTGTGGCCGAGGGGGTTGTCGGGGATGGGGACCTTGATGCCGCGGACGCCTCCGCCGTGATCGGTGACGTGCGCCCGGAGCGGCGGTGCCGGTGGTGCCTGGGGTGCGGGCGGTGCTGTCGGCGGCGGCGGCGGCGGTGCGGGCGGTGCTGGCGGTGGTGCGTGCGGGGCGGCCTGCGGTGGTGCGTGCGGGGCGCCGCGGGGCGGCACCGGCGACGTGTCCTGGGGCATGAGGGGCTCCCTGTCTGCGTCTGGCCGCGCCTGTGTTGCCCGGCCCAGTGTGACGAGAACGTGTTGCAGTAGTCGCCCAAGTCGACCATCTGTGGGCCGTCCTGACCAGTCGTCGGCCCCTCCCGGGCCGTTCCGTCCTGGCCGTGGACTCCTAGAACTAGAACTGGTATCAGTTCGGGAACGTCAAGCCGCAGGAGGCATCAGCCATGACCGAGCTCGTGGAACACGGACACCTGTTCATCGGCGGGGAGTGGACGGATCCGCTGGGCACCGACAGGATCACGATCCTCTCCCCCCACACCGAGCAGGTCATCGGCAGCGTCCCGCACGCCTCCCGCGCGGACGTGGACCGTGCCGTCGCCGTCGCACGCAAGGCCTTCGACGAGGGCCCCTGGCCCCGGATGTCCCTGGACGAGCGGATGGCCGTCGTCACCCGGATCAAGGACGCGATCGCCGTCCGGCACGAGGAGATCGCCCGGTCGATCAGCTCCCAGAACGGGTCCCCGTACTCCTGGAGCGTCCTCGCCCAGGCGCTCGGCCCGATGATGGTCTACGACGCCGCGATCCAGGTCGCGCGGGCCTATCCGTACGAGGAGCACCGCCAGGGCGTGCTCGGGCCGATCCTGGTGCGCCGGGAGCCCGTGGGCGTGGTCGCGGCCGTCATCCCGTGGAACGTGCCGCAGTTCGTGGCCGCCGCCAAGCTCGCGCCCGCGCTGTTGACGGGATCGACGGTGATCCTCAAGCCGTCCCCCGAGGCCCCGCTGGACTCGTACATCCTCGCCGACATCGCGCGCGGGGCCGGGCTGCCGGAGGGCGTGCTGTCGATCCTGCCCGCGGACCGGGAGGTCAGCGAGTACCTGGTCGGCCACCCCGGCATCGACAAGGTCGCCTTCACCGGTTCGGTCGCCGCGGGACGGCGCGTGATGGAGGTCGCCGCGCGCAACCTGACCCGGGTCACGCTCGAACTCGGCGGCAAGTCTGCCGCCGTGATCCTGCCGGACGCCGACCTGGAGCCCACCGTCGCCGGGATCGTCCCGGCGGCCTGGATGAACAACGGGCAGGCGTGCGTGGCCCAGACCCGGGTGCTCGCTCCGCGCAGCCGGTACGAGGAGGTGGCCGAGGCGCTCGCCGCGGCGGCCGGTGCGCTGGTGGTCGGCGACCCGCTGGACCCGGCGACGCAACTCGGGCCGTTGGTGGCCGAGCGGCAGCGGCAGCGGTCGCTGGACTACATCCGGATCGGTCAGGAGGAGGGCGCGAAGGTCCTCGCGGGCGGTGGTCGCCCGGCGGGGCTGGAGCGGGGCTGGTACGTGGAGCCGACCCTCTTCGGGGACGTGGACAACTCGATGCGGATCGCCCGGGAAGAGATCTTCGGCCCGGTCGTGTGCCTGATCCCGTACGGGGACGAAGCGGAGGCGGTACGCGTCGCCAACGACTCGGAGTTCGGGCTGAGCGGCAGCGTGTGGACGGGGGACGTCGAGCACGGCATCGACTTCGCCCGGCAGGTGCGGACCGGCACGTTCAACGTGAACACCTTCAGCCTGGACATGATGGGGCCGTTCGGCGGCTACAAGAACAGCGGCGTGGGACGGGAGTTCGGGCCCGAGGGACTGGGCGAGTACCTGGAGCACAAGATGATCCACCTGCCGGCGGGTTACGGGGCGGGTGTGTGACCGTCATGGGCGACCGGTGGCACGTGGAGGTGGACCGGGGGGTCTGCATCGGCTCCGGGATGTGCGTGAACCACGCGCCGGAGGGCTTCGCGCTGGACCCGGCACGCCAGTCGCACCCGCGGGAGCCGGAGACGGACGCGAACGAGCCGGTCCTGACCGCGGCGGAGGGCTGCCCGGTGGAGGCCATCTTGATCACCCTGGCCGCCACCGGCGAGCCGGTGTTCCCGCCGGAGGAATGAGGAGCGCTGGAGGTCGGGCCCGTGGCCCCGCTCCTGGCGACCGCCGGACGCACGGTCCGGCGGCACCGTCAGGGGCGGGGCCACCGGGCTGTGGGCCCCACCCGTGTGCCGAAGGCATACGCGTGCGCTACCGAAGGCTTTGTGGCGACCTGCGGCCGTGGGTTGTCGCGGCACGGCCGCGGTTGATCACATGGGCTGACGGTGTGCGACCAGGAGGCGGTTGCCGGCGCGCGAGGACGGTCCGGGCTCACGCGTCGACGACGGGTCGGCGCGGGCTGCCCGACGACGGTTCCCCTTCGGTCGTGTGTGACGGCGGGCCCCGCGTCCACCAGGACCGCCCACCCCGTCCACGCACTGCACATCACCGCTCCGGGCCGCCCGGGCGGATGGACCCGCAAGGAGAAGCCGGCCGTGAACGGCGCAGACACCGCGTTCGTATTGATCAGTTCCGCACTCGTCATGTTGATGACGCCCGGCCTGGCCCTGTTCTACGGCGGCATGGTGCGGGTGAAGAGCGCCCTCAACATGCTCATGATGTGCGTCGTCTCGCTCGGCATCGTCAGCGTCCTGTGGGTGCTGTACGGGTACTCGCTCGCTTTCGGTGACGATCTCGGCGGCGGCCTGCTCGGCAACCTCGACCACATCGGCCTCAAGGGCATCGGCGTCGACACGGTGACCGGGGGCCAGGGAGCAATCCCGGTCTTCGCCTTCGTGTTGTTCCAGCTGATGTTCGCGGTCATCACCCCCGCGCTGATGAGCGGCGCCCTGGCCGATCGGGTGAAGTTCAGCGCCTGGGCACTCTTCGTCACCCTGTGGGTCTCAGCGGTGTACTTCCCCGTCGCGCACTGGGTGTGGCAGCCCGACGGCTGGCTGCGCCAGCTGGGGGTCATCGACTTCGCCGGCGGGACGGCGGTCCACATCAACGCCGGTATCGGTGCCCTCGCCGCGGTGCTGGTGGTGGGCAGGCGGATCGGCTTCCGGACGGAGCCGATGCGTCCGCACAGCCTGCCGCTCGTGATGCTGGGTGCGGGTCTGCTGTGGTTCGGCTGGTTCGGGTTCAACGCCGGTTCCGCGCTCGCGGCCAACGGCACGGCCGCCGCCGTGGCGCTGAACACCCAGGTCGCCACGGGTGCTGCGATGCTCGGCTGGCTGGCGTACGAGCGCATTCGCCGCGGCGCGTTCACCACGCTGGGCGCCGCCTCCGGCGCGGTGGCAGGCCTGGTGGCGATCACCCCTTCCGGTGCACACGTCGGTGTCCTCGGCGCCCTGCTTATCGGTGTGGTGGCGGGCGTGCTCTGTTCATGGGCGGTGGGCTTGAAGTACAAGCTGGGTTACGACGACTCCCTGGACGTCGTCGGTGTCCACCTGGTGGGCGGTGTCGTCGGCACGCTGCTCGTGGGCGTCTTGGCATTCCACGGGGTCGGCGGTGCGCAGCAGCTCGGCAAGCAGGCGATCGGCGTGTTCTCGGTGATGGCGTTCTCCTTCGTCGTGTCCTGGACCCTGGCGAAGACCGTCGATGTGACGATCGGGTTCCGCGCGGTCGAGGGGGACGAGACGTCCGGGGTGGACCAGGCCTTCCACGCCGAGACCGCCTACGACTTCAGGGTGCTGGACGGTTCCCCGGTCGGACTGGGCACTGCTCTGGCCGCCCGTATGGATGCGCTGTCCGTGACCGAACCGCTGAGCCGGAAGGTGGGCGCTTGAAGGCGGTCTGCAAGCGGAGGGGCTCAGCGGTCCTCCGTCCGCGTCAGTGCCTGCGCGAGGCCGCGACGGCCGTCGATGTCGAGCTTGCGGTAGGCGTGGGTGAGGTGCACCTCCACCGTGCGCAGACCGACGAACAGGTGCTGGGCGATCTCCCGGTTGGTCATCCCCAGGGCGGCCAGGTCCGCCACGCGCCGTTCGGTGGGTGTCAGGGAGTCCACGCCGTGGAAGGCGCGGGTGCGCGGACGGTCGCCGAGGGCCCGGAGTTCGGCCATGGCCCCTTCGGCGACGACCGTGGCGCCGATCCGGTGCGCGACGCTGACGGCCTGCTGCAAGTGGATCCGCGCCTCGCCGAGATCCCCGGCCGTGCGCGCGTGGGCACCGCAGTCGGCCGATGCCCGGGCGTAGTGGTACTTCGCCGCCGTGCCCTCCAGGATCCCCACGGCGTCGCGCAGCATGGCCCATCCCTCGGCGCCTCCGGTGACGAGGCCCAGGGCGCGCAGGGCCGAGCCCTCGAAGTCCGGGACTCCTCGGGAACGGGCGAGGGCGAGCTCTTCCGTCGCCAACGCCAGGGCCGCGTTCCGGTCGCCGAGTGCCGCGTACGCCAAGGCCGCCTCCGTGCGCCAGGGCAGTACGCCCGCTCCGGCCAGTTGGCGTGCGCCGGCCCGGTGACCGCTCAGCAGGAAGTCGGCCAGGCCGTCCTGGGTCCTGCCCTGGGCCATGCGCAGGCGTCCGCGCACCAGCAGGACGTGGTCGTTGATCCAGTGGCCGTTCAGGTCGCCGGTGAGCCCACCCCGTTCGAGCAGCCCGGCCGCCTCGTCGATCCGGCCCCGTTTGGTCTGGGCGTCCACCAATGTGGCGAGGGCGTCGACGCTGTGCGTGCTGCGCGGGTCGACACCGATCCCGTCGAGTGCCGCCAGGGCGGTCCGTGCGTCGTCCCGGCACTCCAGCACCTGGCCCAGCCAGCAGCGCAGGCGGGCACGGGTGCTGACGGCGTACGCGTACGCGAGCGCCGATCCGCGGGCGCGGGCCTCGTCCGCGGCGGCATCGGCGTGGGTGAGCGCCGCTTCGGCCTGGCCGGCGGCCCCGAGGGCGAGGACGGCGCCCAGGTGGACGAGGGACTCGGCATCGGCCGGGTGCTGGCCTCGGTCGAGCGCCTGCCGGGCGAGGGCGGTGACCTCGTCGGGGTCCTTGCCGGCCATGAGCGCCCGCACACTGAGAAGTGCGGCGAGCGGTCGCTCCGCGCCGCCGCCGTTCGCGTCGGAGATCTGGAGCGTGTGCAGCCGCTCCACCGCGGCTGCGGACGGGGCGGGCAGGCTCACGCTGCCGTACAGGAAGTCGATCTCCAGGCGCAGGGCGTTCGTGCTGTCCACCGGCCGCAGGTCCGCGCCGGTGCTCTTGAGTACGGCCAGCCCCTCGGGGTACTGGTCGAGCGTGAAGAGCGCCCGGGCGAGCGCACGCGCCGCGGCGGTCCGCTCGGTCGCGTTCCGCGACAGCTCCAGGCCCCGCCGCAGGTGGCGGACCGCGTCCGGGACGCTGGTGGAGAGTTCCGCCGTGCCGAGGGCGATCAGCAGCGAGGCGCGCGGCTCCTCGGCGAGCACTTCGCGCAGGGCGCGCCGGAGCAGGGCGACCGCGTCCTCGGGGACGGAGCGCCGCATCGCCTGTGCGGCGGCCGTGCGCAGCACCTCGGCGGCACCGGGGATTCCCAGCGGGGCCCGCAGGAGGTGGGCGGCGACGTCCTCCACCGGGGCGTCCTGCGCCAGCAGCAGACGCGCCGCCCGGGCGTGCAGCTGGTGCCGCTGGCCGGGTGCCACCTCGTCGGCGAAGGCTGCCGCGAGGACGGGGCACGCGAAGGCGACGACGTCCCCGGAACGCGTCATCAGCCCGGCTCGTACCAGTCCGTGCACGGCGTCCAGGGCGGCGTCATCCGCCAACCCGGCGACCCCGGCCACGAGGGTCGTGTCGGCCGATCCGTCGAGCACCACCAGGGCTTGGGCCGTCGCGAGCGGGTGCGGACCGGAGTTCCTGATCAGGCTGTGCAGGGCCCGCCCGACTCCTGCGGGAACGTACCGGGTCAGGTCTTGCGCGGTGAGAGCGGCGGGAGTTGCTCCCGATGCCCGCACCGTCCGCAGCAGGGCCTGCAACAGAAACAGGTTGCCGCCCGTCGCGGCGCGGCAGGCCGTCAGGAAAGAGGTCTCCGCGGCCGTTCCCAGGACGTCCTGGGCCACGGCGGCGACGGCGTCGTCCGCCAGGGGGCGCAGGGCGAGCTGGTGGGGGAAGAGCCGCAGCACGGCAGCCCGCACCTCTGTGTGGTCGGGTGTCTGATCCGGCCCGATCGAGGCGAGGACGACCAGCGGCAGGTTGCCCGCGCGCCGGAGCAGGAAGTGCAGCCAGCGCACCGAGGCCGGGTCCGCCCACTGCAGATCGTCGATGACGACGATCAGCCGGCCGTTCGCGGTGAGGTTGACCGCCAGCCAGTAGAGGCTGCTGAGGATCTCCTCGTCCTGTCGGCTGGCCGGGACGCTGCTGCGCCGGGGCCCGGGAGGGCCGAGTAGGTGTGCGGCGCCGGCGGCGTGTCCGGAGAGCGGCGAGTCGGGGCCGCTGCCCGTGGTCCGGCCCAGGTGCTCGAACATCTGGCGGACCACGCCGTAGGCGAAGCCGCTCTCCATCATGTCTCCGGATGCCGACACGACGGTGTCGCCCTCCTTGCGGATGGCCTCCACGGCCGCCCGCAGCAGGGCGCTCTTTCCGCTGCCCGCCTCGCCCCGGACGAGAACGGCAGTGCTGCGCGAGGTCTCGTCGCAGAACAGCTGCTCGATGGCGTCGAGTTCGCGCTCCCTGCCGATCAGAACCGGGGCGGCCCGACGTTTCGGCTGGTCAGCCGGCACACTGTCCGCATTCCGAACAGCCCGCAAGGTGCGCAGCGGTCGTACGGTACTCTGCGCGGCGTCGCGTCCACCGGCGCGGCGACCACCGGGATCGCGCGATCCCGGTGCGGCAAGGGGAACGGGTTTCGGGGCGATAGGGGACAAGGCTACCCAGGGGTGTGAGAGCGGGTGGTCGGCTCCAGCGGGTCGTCACCTGCTGGAGCCGCCAGCAGCAACCACCGGTGCGAACCGGGCGGCGCAGCAATACGAACGCATCGTGACCCCGCGTCCATGGCGGCGCCGCAGACGTCGAGGCACCGGAAGCGGTGCGGCACTGACGTCTGACGGACATCCGACAGCACTGCAACTCGCTTGGATCGAATTCTGCGGACCAGGTGTCAAGGGCCCGTAACTTCCAGGTAAGTGACGATTTGTATATGGCTCGTCACGCACTACGGCGGGGTACTACAGGGGCAGTTACAGGAGTAGATGACGTGGGTGGGCTGAGAATCGCCGTGCTGGGGCCGCTGCGGGCGTGGCGGGGCAATCGCGAACTGGACATCGGACCTGCGCAGCAGCGCGCGGTCCTCGCGGCGCTGGCGCTGCGCGGCGGCCAGGTGGCCCAGGTGCAGGAACTGCTCGACGGCATCTGGGGATGGGATCCGCCGGCGAGCGCGGCGGCGGCGCTGCGCAACTACGTCTCCCGGCTGCGTACGGTGCTGGAGCCCGACCCGCGCGCCCCGACCGCCCTGCTCTCGGTGGCCGGCGGCTACGCGCTGCGACTGGACGAGCGAGCCCTCGACGCCACGCTCTGCGAACGGCTGGCGGCCGACGCGGAACAGGCACTGGAGGCGGGGTCCCCGGAACGGGCCACCGGACTGCTGGGCGAAGCGCTCGCTCTGTGGGGCGGAGTACCCCTCACGGGCGTGCCCGGGGACTACGCCGATCGCCAGCGCGACCGGCTCGCCGAACGCCGGCTGGTCCTGCTGGAGAAGCGACTGGCCCTGGAACTGGAACTGGGCCGACACGCCGAGGCCACCGCGGAGTTGTCCGCGCTGGCCGACGAGCATCCGCTGCGCGAAGGGCTGCGCGCCCTCCAGATGCTCGCCCTGTACCGCTGCGGTCGCCAGGCCGACGCGCTCGCGGGGTACGGCAGGACCCGTCGATTCCTGTCCGAGGAACTCGGCATAGCGCCGGGCCCCGAACTGGCCCGTCTGCACCAGCGCATCCTGCAGTCCGATCCGGGACTGGCCGCGCCGGACGCCGCCGCGTCGACGACCGCTGCGAACACCGCCCCCGAGGCCGCCCGGGCTCCCGCCCCGGTGTGGATACCGGCTGCTCAACTACCTCCGAACATACCGGACTTCACCGGCCGTCAGGAGACCGTGGCGAACCTTCGCCGCACCCTGTGCGACGCCGCCGAGCAGACCGCCGTGTCCGCGGCCGTGTGCGTCGTCCACGGCATGGGCGGGGTCGGCAAGACCACCGTGGCCGTCCACGCCGCCCACGGGGCGCGCGACCGGTTCCCCGACGGTCAGCTGTACGTCGACCTCCGCGGCGCCAGCAGCGACCCGGCGGACCCGTACGCGGTCCAGCAGTCGTTCCTGCTCGCTCTGGGCATGTCCCCGCGCAACATTCCCGCCGACCCCATCGAGCGCACGGCGCTGTACCGGACCCGGCTGGCCGGTGGGCGCCTGCTGCTGCTGCTCGACAACGCTGTCAGCAGTGAACAGGTCCGGCCGCTGCTGCCCAGCACGGCCGGGTGCGCGGCCCTGATCACCAGCCGTTCCCCGCTGGCCTGCCTCCCCGTCACCAGCCGCACCGGCCTGGAGCCCTTCACCGAACAGGAGGCACTCGCCCTGCTCGAACGGATCGCCGGCCCGGAACGGCTGCCGAAGGAACCCGAGGCGGCGCGCAGCCTGGTGCACGCCTGCGGGCTCCTGCCGCTCGCGGTGCGCATCGCCGCATCGCGGCTGTCCGTGCGCCCTCGCTGGACGATCGCCTCGCTGACCAGCAGGCTGACCGACCGCTCGCGCAGGCTCACGGAACTGCAGGCGGGCGGGCTGGCCGTGGAAGCGGCCTTCGAGCTCGGCTACACCTCTTTGACGACCGCCCAGGCGCGGGCCTTCCGGCTGCTGGCCATCCCGGAGACGCCGGAGATCACCCCGGGTTCCGCGGCAGCCCTCCTGGACTGCACCGAACACGCCGCCGAGAACATCCTGGAGTCCCTGACCAACGCCGGTCTCCTGGAGTCCTGCGATCCCGGCCGCTACCGCTACCACGACCTGCTCCGGCTGTTCGCCCGCCACCGGACCCTGAAGTCCGACGCATCGGCCGAGCGGAAGGCCGCCCTCAGCCGTCTGGCCCGCTTCCACCTCGCCGGCCTGAGTGCCGCGATGCGCGCCGTGCGGCCCTACAGCCGGTTGGCCGAGGCCCTGGACCCCCGCATCCCGGGCGGGCCGCGCTTCACGGAGCGCGCCGAAGCGCAACGGTGGATGATCAGCGAACAGGCCGCCATCCTGGGCGTAGCCGCCCAGATGGCCCACCATCCGACGCGTCCGATCTGCGCCGACGACGCACGCACCCTGGGGAGGACGTTCGTCCTCCTCCTGCCCTTCACCGAGCTCCAGATCGCCTGGGGGTCCCTGTTGGGGCTCGGCCACGTACTGCTGGACGAAGCGGAGGACGACGACGATGCCCCCGCGATCGTCAACGCGTGCGCGCTGCTCGCCCTGGCGTACGCATCGACCGGACAGCACGAGCAGGCCCGGAACCTCGCGCGGCGCGGGTACCTGACGACGGCGCCCGACGACCGGGTGTTCAAGCACCGCCTGGCCTACGTGATGGGGACGGTGGCCGCCATGGATCCGAACTCCCTCGACGAGGCCGTCACCCACTTCGAGGAGGCCGCCCGGCTCTGCCGGGCCGTGGGGGAGACCGGCTTCGAGGCGCAGTGCATGCTCGGGCTGGCCATGACCCACCTCGCCCGCAAGGAACCCGACCGGGCGCTGGGACACTGCCGTGAAGCCTTCGCCCTCAACCAGGCGGCGCAGTGTGCGCTGGGCACCGTACTCGCCCTGTGCCACCTCGGGCGGGCCCTCAACGAGCTCGGGCGGCACGACGAAGCCGTGGAGCAGTACTCCGAGGCCCTGGCGACCTGCGACGCCCATGACCTGCCGACCCAGCGCGCCCATACGCTGCTGGGCCTGGCCCTCGCGCACTTCGAGGCGGGCCGTCCGGCCCCGGCCGCCGAGGCGGCCGAGGCGGCGGTTCCCCTGCTCGCCGTGCTGGGCGACACCGCCGGCCGGCGGCGGGCCGAGGAACTCCTGGGCCGCATCGACGGCGGCGGAGAACACCCGTAGGGATCGCTGTCCGCACACGGCTCAGCCGTACCTGTGCCGCCGCCGCGGCACAGGTACGGCTGATGATCGTGGATGTGGAGGTGGATGTGGACGATGCGGAGGATGCCGGACAGTGGGGGGAGCACTGCCCGGCATCCCGTTCACGGGGCGGCGACCCGAAGGCCGGGCCGCCGCAGTCGGGCCGCGATGTGCGGCCCTCGTCAGTCCTCGCTGGAGGCGTCCGGCAGCTTGTTCTGGATGAGGTCCATGACGGAGGAGTCGGCCAGCGTGGTGACGTCGCCGACGGCGCGGTTTTCGGCGACGTCACGCAGCAGGCGGCGCATGATCTTGCCGGAGCGGGTCTTGGGCAGTTCCTGTACGGGGAGGATCCGCTTGGGTTTGGCGATCGGGCCGAGGGTGGC